>JACQXF010000138.1 GCA_016208855.1 Nitrospirota bacterium
ATATGAGAAATCCGTAAGGCTCTATCCTGCTATAAGCAATCGCCTGTCTTGGGGACAAAAGACCCATAAGAATTTTGCTTCCATCAAGCGGCGGCACAGGAATAAGATTAAACACAGCAAGCCCAATGTTTAATACAACACAGTACCTAAGCATTAATATAAGCGGAAGATAAATCTCTTCCGGCAAAACAGAAAAAACAAGGAGGGTTTTATATAAGAGAGCGGATATTGTTGCGATTATAAAGTTTGCTCCAGGCCCTGCAAGGGAAACCCACATCATGTCACGCCTTGGATTTTTAAGATTATAAGGATTCACAGGCACCGGCTTTGCCCATCCTATCATCCTTGTAAATATAAATACCATCGTGCCTACAGGGTCAAGATGCTTCAGTGGGTTTATAGTCAGCCGTCCTGAGAGCCTTGCAGTCGGATCCCCCAGTTTGTCAGCAACATAGCCGTGCGCCACCTCATGAAAGGTCACGGCGATTAGAAGTGGAACTGCAAGAAGTGAAATCTCTCTGATTATGTTTGCAATGTCAGGCATGCTTTATGATACATAAATTAACGCTTAAAAACTACCTCTTGCATCTGGTATCTTGTATCCTTTTTGATGTATCGTGTATCTTATTTGTAAGCCGAGGTAGCACAGTGGCAGTGCAGCTGATTCGTAATCAGCAGGCCGTGGGTTCAAATCCCATCCTCGGCTTTTTAATAATTAAAAACCATGAATATTGCATTTTTTCAAAAACCAAGCAGATATATAGGCAGCGAAGTGAACATTATCCGCAAGGATGCGCCTATAAAGATTGCACTTTGCTTCCCTGATACTTATGAAATCGGGATGTCTCATCTTGGGCTTAAGATACTTTACTCAATAATAAATGATATACCCAACGCCTCTGCAGAAAGGGTTTTTGCGCCGTGGATTGATTATGAAGGCTACTTGAGAAAAAACGGTTCGCTTCTTACATCATTAGAGAATAAAAGACCTTTAAAAGATTTTGACATTCTCGGCTTTAGCCTTCAGTATGAACTCTCCTATACAAATGTCCTCAACATGTTAGAGCTTGGCGGCATTCCCCTAAGAGCAGAGGACCGAGACGACAGCCATCCGCTCGTAATCGCCGGAGGCCCCTGTACCACAAACCCTGCTCCGTTATCGCCGTTTATAGATGCCTTTGTCATAGGGGATGGAGAAGATGTTATAAGAGAGATTATTGATCTATATTCAAGGGTCAAGGGTCAAGGGTCAAGGGGTAAAAGAGAAGAATTGTTAAAAGAGCTTTCCATGCTTGAAGGCGTTTATGTGCCGTCAGTTCATTCAAATGGACATAAAATAAAAAGAAGAATCGTTGAAGACCTGAACAGTGCGCCTTTCCCTGTAAAGCCGGTAGTCCCGTTTTCTCAGGTTATCCATGACAGGGCTGTTATTGAAATTGCAAGGGGTTGCACAAGGGGCTGCAGGTTTTGTCATGCAGGCATGATTTACAGGCCCCTTAGGGAAAGAAGCCTTGAGAAAACCCTTGAGATAGCGCAAAAGACAATCTTAAATACAGGATACGAAGAAATATCCTTTACATCCTTGAGCGCCGGAGATTACAGCAGCCTTCTGCCTTTAATAAGGGAATTCAACAGCAGGTTTTCATGCCAGAATATCTCAACATCGCTTCCTTCCTTAAGGGTCGGCTCTATTAACAGAGACATTCTTGAAGAGATAAAAAGCGTAAGAAAGACAGGTTTTACAATTGCGCCTGAAGCAGGCACAAAAAAGCTAAGGGACATAATCAATAAAGGAATGGATGAGGCAGATTATGAGGAGGCGCTTGAGAAGCTCTTTAGCGCAGGATGGGATAAGATAAAGCTCTACTTTATGGTAGGGCTTCCAACTGAGACAGATGAGGACATTGAAGGAATAATAAGGATGGCTGAATATGCCTATAAAAAGGGGAAAAGCATCACAGGCTCAAAAGTAACAATAAATGCCGGCGTCTCTGCATTTGTCCCTAAACCGCATACCCCGTTTCAGTGGATCGGGCAGACGCCCTTTGATGAGCTAAGAAGAAGGCAGGATTATCTAAGAAGAACTCTTAAAAAGAAGGGCATTAATTTCAAAGGGCAGCATGTTGAGACGAGCCTCCTTGAGGCAGTCTTATCAAGAGGAGATAAAACCGCAGCATCGCTTATTGAGACTGCATGGCGCAGCGGCGCACGTTTTGACGGATGGTCTGAGGTATTTAATTTTGATATATGGCAAAAGGCAGCAGGGGAAACAGGCGTTAACCTCATGGAGTACGCATCAAGAAGCCTAAATGTTAATGCAGAGCTTCCATGGGATAATATAGATACAGGGATAACAAAGAAATTTCTCATAAAGGAGTTCCAGAATGCGCTTAAGGCAGAGGCAACAGCAGACTGCAAACTTACATGCCACGGATGCGGGCTTGGGTGTAAAGACAGTAACAAGTCACAAGTAACGAGTAACGAGTTAGAAAATAACTCAAAACTCAAAATTCAAAACTCAAAACTCGGCCCCACGCTATCCGCTATTCATCAGCCCTTAAAGATTAGGGTAACTTTCTCAAAAACAGGCACGCTCCGCTACTTATCGCATCTTGAAGTATCAAGGGCAATACTCAGGGCGCTGAGGAGGGCTGAGATACCGCTCTCTTATAGCGGAGGCTTTCATCCTCATCCAAAGGTATCTTTTGGCCCTGCGCTTCCTGTCGGAGTTGAAGGACTTAATGAATATTTTGATATGGAAACGCATCAGCTTTTAGAAATATCTACTATCCTGGAGAAGATAAACTCTACTATGCCTGAGGGATTAATGATTGTAAAAACAGAGAGAATCCCTTATACAAAAAAAATTGCTGATGAGACAGCTAATCGGTACAGGTATGAAATAACTATAAACGACGACATGAAAGGGACAGTTTCTAAGATAGATTTTAGGCTGCTGCATGATTTTATACAGAGCTCTGAGCATCTTATGTCAAGAGATGGTAAGATAATTGATATAAGGCAGATGGTAGAGGAGGCAAAATTAGAGAAAAACAAGCTCTCTCTTCTGCTTAAAGATACAGATAAGGCAAAGGTCAGGCTTTATGAGATTCTGGGGGAAATGTTTAAATTACCGGCAGAAAGATTATATGAGCTTAATATTAAAAGAACGGATATAGCAGCAGTAAATACCAATACAGGCTCCGAGCCTATTACAGCTAATAATTGGTAACCGGAGAGAAAAGATTAAGACATGGCTAACGAGATAGTTATAAATGCAAACGAAGAGGAAACAAGGGTAGCGCTCCTTGAGTCCGGACAGGTCGCCGAACTCTATATTGAAAGAAAGAAAGATATAAGCCTCGTCGGCAATATCTACAAAGGCAGGGTTGTAAGGGTTCTGCCCGGAATGCAGTCCGCCTTTGTTGATATAGGCCTTGAGAAGGCTGCATTTCTGCATGTTGCTGATGTGTATTCCAACCTTGACTACTCAGTATTTGGAGATGATGTAACAGAGGTTTTGCCGCCTCATTTGCCGATTGAAGAATTGCTGCAGGAAGGGCAGGAGGTGCTTGTTCAGGTTTCAAAGGACCCTATAGGGACAAAGGGCGCGAGGGTAACGTCGTATATGACCATTCCGGGCAGATATGTTGTGCTCATGTCAGGCGTTGAACATATAGGCGTATCAAGGAGAATACTAAGCGAAGATGAACGGGCAAGACTCAAGGAGATGGTGACCAACCTTAGGCCCCCTAATTTTGGGCTTATTGTAAGGACTGCAGCCGATGGATGCACAGAGGAGGAGATCAAAAAAGACTTAGAATTTCTCATGATGCTATGGGAAAACAGCCAAAACAAGAAAGACAAAGTCAGCGCTCCGCATCTGCTTTATAGCGACCTTGACCTCCTATTCAGGAGTGTGAGGGATCTGTTCGGGCCTGAGATAAGCAGGCTTATTATTGACTCAGAGGCTGAATATAAAAGGATAGTGGATTTTGTTAATACCTATTTTTCAAAACTGGTATCAAAGATTGAACTCTATGGTGAACCGGAACCTATATTTGATTATTTTGACATTGAAATTGAAATCCCAAAGGCGCTTGGCAGAAGGGTATGGCTTAAATCCGGAGGCTACATCATCATAGACCAGGCAGAGGCCCTGACTGCAATAGATGTGAATACCGGCAAGTTTGTCGGCAAGGCCACCCTTGAGGAGACAATATTTAAGACAAACCTGGAGGCAGTAAAGGAGATCGCTTATCAGATAAGGCTCAGAAACCTTGGAGGCATAATAATTATTGACTTTATAGATATGGAAAAGGAAGAAAACAAAAACAAGCTATTTACTGCCTTTCAGGAGGCGATGTCTAAAGACAGGGCAAAAAACACGATTCTGCAGGTATCTGAGTTCGGGCTTATTGAGATGACACGTAAGCGTGTAAGGGAAAGCCTTGGCAGGATATTGTGTGAACCCTGCTGCTATTGCGAAGGAAAGGGTTTTGTGAAATCACCCACGACTGTTTGCTATGCAATATTCAGGGAGTTAAGAAAAATCGGGACAGAGAAGAAGAACGGAAAGGTCATTATAACAGTTCATCCTGATATAGCAGCCCTCTTTTATGAAGAGGAAAGAGACGGGCTTGAGGAGATTGAAAGAAGATACGGCTTCAGGTTAATAATAAAGACGGACAAAAATCTGCATCAGGAGCACTACGAAATAGCAGAGGCATAATGTTCAAAGTGTCAGAGTATCAAAGGCTCTAATGCCCTGACACTTTGACGCTCTGATACTCTGATACTTTTCTCGGAGGTTACCACATGACATTAACTGATAAATTTAAGAAATTAACAGACTCACTAAACGAAATGAAGAGCGTTGTAATTGCTTATTCCGGCGGCGTTGACAGCACATTTCTTTTAAAGGCTGCAACTATGGCAAACATGGAGCGCATATTAGCCGTAATAGGCATCTCTGAAAGCCTTCCTGACGACGACCATGAGGTTGCCAAACAGATAGTCTCCATGCTTAATGTGCCGCACCGCATAATAAAGACCGAGGAGCTTAAGGATGAAAAATTCTCAACCAATCCTCGCGAAAGGTGTTACTACTGCAAGACAGAACTCTTCTGCAGGCTCAAGGAGATTGCACGGAAAGAGAACTTTCTTCATGTGCTTGACGGCACTAATGCAGATGATGTAAAAGACTACCGCCCCGGTAGAAATGCAGCCATTGAGAAAGGCGTAAGAAGCCCTCTCTTAGAGGCAGGGTTAAGCAAAAAAGATATAAGAGAACTTTCTCTTGAGCTTGGACTTCCAACATGGGATAAGCCCGCTGCCCCGTGTTTTGCCTCGCGTTTCCCATACGGAGAAAATATCACGGCAGAAGCGCTTGACAGGGTAAAACAGGCTGAAAGATTCCTAAAAGGATTTGGATTAAAGGAGCTGAGGGTAAGGCATCATGGGGATATAGCAAGGATTGAGCTTGTACCTGACGAGATGGCAATATTTGCTGACAAGGACAAAAGGACTGAGACAGTAGGCTTTCTAAAGACCATCGGGTTTAAGTATGTAACCCTTGACCTTCAAGGCTTCAGAAGCGGAAGCCTGAATGAATGAGCTTCAGTATAATAAACTCCTCATTAGGTGTGTAAAGTGCGGGTCATGCAAGTCGCAATGCCCGACATATTTGACTGCATTAGATGAGACCATGAGCGCCCGCGGCAGAATTGCGATGCTCGGGGCTATTTCAACAGGACGGCTCAAATATTCCAAGGAACTCTCTGAAAAAATATTCAGCTGCATGCTCTGCGGAGCCTGCAGGGACATATGCCCTACAGGCATTGATATTCTTGAGGCAATATATCACGGAAGGATTAAGCTTAAGAGCTCTTACAGCAAAAACAAACTCCTTGCCATAGCAGCAAAGTTTTCTGCCAAGAGGATGAACTTTACATTTTCAATGCTTGGCATACTGCAAAAGCTCTTCTATCAGCCGCTTTATAAAACAGGACGGCTTCCATATATACCTGAGATTGCATCAACCCCCTTTAAAGACAGCGCACAGGTTTATAAGAGAAAGACAAAGATAATAGGCAGGATAGGCATATTTGCGGGATGCAGCATAAACTACCTTCAACCTCATCTTGGCGTAAGCCTTCTTAACGTGCTTTTGGAGAAGGGTTATGAAGTGGTTGTGCTTAAAGGAGAGGTCTGCTGCGGCTCGCCCATGAGAGCTCTTGGGCTTGAGGATGAGGCTATAGGTCTTGCAAGGAAAAATATTGAACTGTTTAACCACATAAAGGCTCAGGCAATACTTTCAATGTGTCCAACCTGTGTAACCACTATAAAAAAAGAATACCCCCTTATGACAGGAGACGGTATTGAAAAGATAATGGATGTAAATGAGTTTTTCATAAAGAGCGGTTTCTATGAGGGACTTAAAGTACCGCACCGTATTGTTACATATCACGACCCGTGCCACCTTAACTACGGGCTTGGAATAAAAAATGAACCAAGGGAGATATTAAAGGGTATTGACGGCATTGAGTTTAGAGAGATGGAAGACGCAGGAAACTGCTGCGGGTTTGGAGGGCTCTTTAGCGTAAATTTTCAAAAACTCTCTAAAGAGATAGGCAGCAAAAAAATTAAAAGCGTTTATGACACAGAGGCAGACACCATTGTGACATCATGCCCGGGCTGCATGATACAGCTTGAAAATCTTAAACAGCAAGCCGGATATGATATAGACGTTATGCATATAGTGGAGGTGCTTGAGAACGCAATGGAGAATAGTGCATAGGTTGTAGTCAGCAGAAATAAAGTTGTAAAATGTCATAGTTAATAATAACTTTTACTCTTACTTGCAGAGATGGAGGAACTTCCTTGGAACTTTATAACTTAACCATACACGGGGCAAGAGAGGCTATCTCAAAAGGAGATGCAAGCCCTGTCAAGCTTACTGAATCTATACTCAGGAGAATTGACGCTGTTGAAGAGAAAATTAAAGCTTATGCCACAATTACAAAAGATGAGGCAATGGGTAATGCCAACGCTGCAGAGGAGAGGCTAAAAAAAGGCGGTAAGGGAAAACTTCTTGGCATTCCAATAGCAATAAAAGACAATATGTGCACAGAAGGCATAAGGACTGCATGTTCATCAAAGATACTTGAGAATTTCATCCCTCCCTATGAAAGCACTGTAACAAAAAAACTCAAAGACGAAGGCTGCATACTTATCGGCAAGACAAATCTTGATGAGTTCGCAATGGGTTCGTCAACTGAAAATTCCGCATTCTTCACTACCAAAAACCCGTGGGATACTGAAAGAATCCCGGGCGGCTCAAGCGGAGGCTCTGCGGCAGCAGTTGCAGCAGGGGAATGCATTGCCGCGCTTGGCTCAGACACAGGAGGCTCAATAAGACAGCCCGCAGCGCTCTGCGGTGTTGTAGGGTTAAAGCCAACCTACGGCCGCGTCTCACGCTACGGATTAGTGGCATTTGCATCATCCCTTGACCAGATAGGACCTATAACAAAAGATGTCAGGGACTCTGCAATACTTCTTAATATCATAAGCGGCCATGACCAGCGTGATTCAACATCTGCTGATATAGCAGTGCCTGACTTTACATCCGTTCTCGGCAGAGATATAAGGGGAATGAAAATAGGCGTTCCAAAAGAATACTTCATAGAAGGTATGGACAAGGAGATAGATGCATCAGTAAAAGATGCAATAAAAAAACTTGGGGCCCTTGGAGCAATACCCGTAGAGGTGTCCCTTCCTCATACAGATTATGCAGTAGCAGTCTATTACATACTGGCAACATCTGAGGCATCGTCTAACCTTGCAAGATATGACGGCGTGAAATACGGCTTAAGGATTGAAGGAAAAAACCTTTTAGATATGTACATGAAGACAAGGGCTGAGGGTTTTGGCAAAGAGGTGAAGAGAAGGATAATCCTTGGCACTTATGCCCTTTCATCAGGATACTATGACGCCTACTATAGAAAGGCACAGCAGGTAAGGACATTAATAAAGCAGGACTTTGATAAGGCATTTGAGGCAGTTGATGTTATTGTAACGCCCACATCTCCTACCGCGGCATTTAAGGCAGGTGAAAGGGCAAAAGACCCGCTTCAGATGTACCTGTCAGACATATTCACAATATCAGTAAACCTCGCAGGTGTGCCTGCAATATCCATTCCATGCGGCTTTACATCTAACAATTTGCCTATAGGGCTTCAGATAATAGGCAGGCATTTTGATGAAGAATCAGTGCTGAAAACAGCTTATGCGTATGAGCAAAGCACCGAATGGCATAAAAGGAGGCCAAGGTTATAAAATAAACCTTGCAGAAAGGAGGAAAAGCAAATGGAAATTCAATATATTACAGACAGAAAAGGGCACAAGAAAAATGTAGTTGTTCCTTATAAGGAATGGGAAAAACTTATGATGGAAATCAAGAAGCAGCGTATGTTGCTCGGGTTGAAAGATGCAGTTTCCGAGGTAAAGGCGATGATAAGCGGAACAAAGAAGATGAAAACAATTGACGAGTTGATAAATGAACTTTAAAATCGTTCCATCCGACACATTTTCAAGAGAACTAAAAAGACTGAATAAAAAATACCCTTCGCTTAAGCACAGGATAAAAAATCTTTCAGAAGAACTTCTCATAAATCCGCGCTTAGGAACGCCGTTAGGACACAACTGTTATAAAATCAGAATCTCCACTCCCGACAAGCCAGGAGGCAAAAGCGGAGGATTTCGGATAATTACTTATGTAGCCTCTATAAAAAAAGAAGTATTATTTCTGTTGTCTATTTATGATAAGTCCGAAGTCTCAACATTGAAAGATTGGGAAATAAAAAAGATAATTAAGGAGCTGGATAAGATTTAATAAAGCGGAATATACCAAATAAAGAATGGAGTGTTAGCAACATGCAATACGAAGCGGTTATAGGCCTTGAGATACACTCGCAATTATTGACAGAGTCAAAGATGTTCTGCGGGTGCTCTACGCGCTTTGGCTCAGAGCCAAACACGCAGACATGCCCTGTATGTATTGGGATGCCGGGGGTCTTGCCTGTCACAAATAAAAAGGCTGTTGAATATGTAATAAAGACAGGACTCGCGGTAAACTGTGAAATATCACAGCACAGCAGGTTTGCAAGAAAAAATTATTTCTATCCTGACCTTCCGAAAGGCTATCAGATAAGCCAATATGAGCTTCCGTTATGTATCGGCGGATACGTAGATATTTATATTGATGAGAGCTCAAAAAGAATCGGACTGACCAGAATTCACCTTGAAGAAGACGCAGGCAAAAATATTCATGAAGGCGCAGGCAGCTACAGCCTTGTTGATTTAAACAGGGCAGGAACTCCGTTAATGGAGATCGTCACTGAGCCTGACATACGAAGCCCGCGCGAGGCAGTGGAGTTCATGAAAAAACTGAGGGCTATTCTTAGGTACCTTGGCGTATGCGACGGCAATATGGAGCAGGGCTCTTTAAGGTGCGATGCAAACGTATCAGTAAGGCCTGTCGGGCAAAAAGAGTTTGGGGTAAAGACAGAGATTAAAAACATGAACTCTTTCAGGTTTATCGAGAAGGCGCTTGAGTATGAAATAAAGCGGCAGATAAAGCTCGTTCAAAGCGGAGAAAGGATTATTCAGGAGACAAGGCTGTGGGATTCTCAAAAAGGAGTCACAGAATCAATGCGTTCAAAAGAAGAGGCGCACGACTACAGATACTTCCCAGAGCCTGACCTTGTGCCTGTTGATGCTGACAGCGCATGGATTAATGATATAAAAGCAGGGCTTGTAGAACTTCCGGACGAAAAACGCAATAGGTTTATAAACAAGTATAATCTCCCGGTACATGACTCAGACCTTCTTACATCAGAAAAGGCAATGTCAGAGTGGTTTGAAGAAGGGGTCAGGCTTGGCGGCGAGCCAAAAGCACTAAGCAACTGGATAATGTCTGAGCTGATGAAATTTCTTAATGAAGAAAATAAATCAATTGAAGAGTGTCCGTTAAAGATAGAGGGGCTTATTGGATTGCTAAGGCTTATAGATACAAATGTAATCAGTGGGAAAATTGCAAAGACAGTCTTTGAAGAGATGTATAAAACCGGAAAAGACGCAGAGACAATTGTTAAAGAAAAAGGGCTTGTGCAGATAACAGATGAAGGGGCGATTGAGAAGGCAGTAGACGAGGCAATAGCAGGCAATCCCAAGGAAGCGGAAAGATTTAAGGCAGGAGATGAGAAGCTTTTAGGATTCTTTGTCGGGCAGATAATGAAAGCAACAAAGGGCAAGGCAAATCCTCAGATTGTAAATCAGCTATTAAAGAAAAAACTTTCTCCTTAATAGAGTATGGTTATCAAAAAACTGAAGCGGATCTATGAGGTCAATAAGTTTAGAATTGTTCATGGTTTCCCATGTCAGTAGCCCCTTAGAAAGAGATTCCGGAATCCACGCAATTGATATATGCAGATGTGCCGGCGCAGGTGACTTTCTATCACAAGCATCAGGTATAGTAGCGAGCACACCGCCATCTTTTAATATCTCCCCTTCCCTGACTCCTGCCTTTGTATGGCCATAGATAGAGTAAAATCTTTTTTTATCTTTACAAATACCATGCCTTACAAATATCGTCTCTCCTAAAAAATCATCGATTATCCGCATAACCTCTCCAGTATAAAACACGGGTATTTTAAACCTACTGTCTATGTGCCTTATTTCAGAGTTTTCATTCCTGAAAAAATATATATCCAATCCTTCATGTAGGTGCTTGCGTTTTCTGCCCTTCTCCCACCATATAGGCTTAGACTTAAATAACATCCCAGAGTAAAAGACCCACTCCTTAAATCCAAGGTTCTGAAGGTTGTTTGTAATTACTAAGTTTTCGCTGAAGTTGAATTTATATCCGTGCATTAATATATTTTAACAAACCTGTCTTGACCAATGTTTTAAACAGATACTACAATACTTCCGATACCTATATAAGCCTTAAGCATAAGAATATCATATGGAAAAAATCCTCATTGTAGAAGACAGAGACTCAATGGCAGAGATGCTTAAAGAAACTCTTGAGTCAGAAGGGTATGAAGTTATAACTGCAAGAGACGGAGCTGAAGGGATAAAGAGGATTAAAGATACAAAAGTAGATGCTGTTATAACTGACCTTAAGCTTCCCAATAAAGACGGCATAGAGGTGCTTAAAGCCTCTAAAGAAGAAAATCCTATCATTCCCATTATTGTCATGACTGCCTTTGGCTCTATTGAGACTGCTGTAGCCGCTATGAAGCTCGGGGCATATGATTTCCTGACAAAGCCGCTTGACACCGACCATCTTTTTATACTGCTTACGAGGGCGCTTGAAAATCAAAGACTCGTGAGGGAAAATATCCTCCTGAAAGACAGGCTCTCCGGGGAGATTGGCATGCCTGAGATTATAGGCAAAAGCCAAAAAATGCTTGATGTGGCAAATGCCATCCAGAAAGTCGCCGCTGCAAAGACAACCGTGCTCCTCCTTGGAGAGTCAGGCACAGGGAAAGAACTCTTTGCAAGGGCAATACATTTCCTCAGCCCAAGGAGAGAGCAGCCGTTTGTCACGATAAACTGTGCAGCGATACCGAGGGAACTCCTTGAGTCAGAGCTTTTTGGACATGAAAGAGGCTCATTTACCGGCGCAGTGGAGAGGAAGCTTGGAAAGGTTGAGCTTGCAAACAATGGGACAGTATTTCTTGACGAGGTCGGAGAGATGGATACAGAGCTTCAGTCAAAGCTCCTTAGGACTTTGCAGGAGGGAGAGATTGAAAGAATTGGGGGCACAGGGCCTATTAAGATAGATGTAAGGATAATTGCCGCCAGCAACAGAAATCTTGAAGATGCCGTAGCACAAAAGACATTCAGGGAAGATCTTTACTACAGGATAAATGTCTTTCCTATAGTAATCCCTCCGCTACGGGAAAGGAAAGAAGATATCCCTGCCCTTGCAGGATATTTTATATCCAGGCACTCAAAAGAGATGAATATTAAAGAGAAGCACTTCACTACAGAAGCGCTTAATATACTTAAAGGTTACAATTGGAAAGGCAATGTAAGGGAGCTTGAGAATATTATAGAAAGGACAATTATACTTTGTGACAGTGATACAATAATGCCGGAGCACCTAAGATTAAGCCTGACAGCGTCTACTGATTCAACCCTAAGCAGCATCCCCATGGACAGAAGTCTTGATGAAACCGCAAAGGCAGCGCTAAGGATAGCAGAGTCGCAGAGGATCAAAAAAGCGCTTGAAGAAACAAAGGGCAATAAGAGTAAGGCTGCTCAAATCCTGAACGTAAGTTACAAAACCCTCCTTACAAAGATTAAAGAATATCAAATAGAAGGCTAATACTATAAAGACTCTTTTCTTGTGACTTTAAGCACAATCATTCCCCTCCCATTGTTTTATCATCTCATTAAGTAAACCCTATTGTGTATGAAAAAAGAAAATTACAGAAAGTTCTTAATCGCTTTTTCTATATCATGGATTCTATCCTTATTGCCTTTATCTAAGGCATGGGGAGGCGTGGAAGATATAGAGTTCAAGAATGATAATCAAACAGCCTACAATCACTCATCCTTCCCAAAGAAAGAAGAGATACAACAAGTTTTAAATTCTGTAGTTCGAAATCATTTTGTAAGGATATTCTTAGGGCTTAAGGAAGATAATAATATCTCCAAAGAAAAAATGGGCAAAGTCGTTATTAAGCCGACAGTCAGTGTACTGCCCAGGCCATATGCATACGTAACGCTTGTAGTGAGATGGTAGGTTGAGGCATAAGAGATTAAAACTTCCTTCCATAAAGGGCAAGCCATAAAAGCCCCCCTCCAAGCAGAACAACTGTTTTAGGTTCAGGGATGACATGTCCATTTCCTTCTTTCCATGTGACATCGTGAGAGCCGGAATTACCATCCAAGTTAGTAACTAACCTTCTGTCAGGCCCGCCGCCCTGCAGATCTGTAACAAGGGCAAAGGCATCAAGGTGTATCCATGCAAAATTAGAAGCTAAGATAGCGAGTGTTTTGATTTCGCCGGTAGCTAAACCTGTTTCATCAGCAAAGTTTGGAACAGCATTGGGATTTTTGGCAAAGTCGCCAATATCAAAAAAGAGATAGTCCTGATCTTTAACCGGAGCATGATTACTTGGCGGGTTAGGCATCACAAAGCCGCTCTCAAAAATTGCCGTTGTATAAAACGGAGAAAAGCCGTTTACTGTTAATGAGCCGCCCCCTAATGTTCCATCCGGCACGGTAGCCATAAGGACAGCCCTATGCGTATTAAATGCACTATTAAATCCAAAATCTGACCAATTTAGACCTGTACCCTCAGTGCCTGAATATTGCCCGCCTATTAAAAGCTGAGGATTGTTCTTATACGCGCCTGCTACATATAATAATGCTCCCGAAGTTATTGCTGTATCATTCTCAGGGGGATTAATTGTCGCTACTTGATAATCTGCATATATTCCTATATCACCAGAACCGGCAGAGGCATCAACCTGAAGGATGGGGATAGCATATGTATTTACTGCTATGAATAGGATTGATATAAAACTTAATAATAGTTTTATCATTGTATTATCTCTCCTAATTTCTATGCAATTAACCCCCTTATATTAGAAATACTTGCAAATTCCATGCCCTAAAATAACTAACGGATTTTATGAGAAAAAGTTAAAGATAATTAATAGCAATAAATATCTTGTAAATCTTTTTTACATTTAAAGGTTAGGGGATATACGACTATACTTATTGATTTTAAATGTAAATATCAAGATTCTTAGACTTTGCGTCATGCAACTTGACTCTTAACTGTAAATATTCTTAACTGTGGCATATTTTTAGTTTTTATCAGGAGTTAATAGGGTATTATATATAGACAAAATTATGCTGTGGGTAATTTATGCCTTACTGACTGCGATTATGTTTGCCACGAGCGATGCATTAACCAAACGCGCCCTCGCCTCAAGGGATGAATACTTTGTGGCTTGGGCAAGATTGGTGTTTGCATTCCCAATCCTGCTCGTAAGCCTGATTTTTACTGAGATTCCTGTTCTTGATAAAACTTTCTGGACAGCCACACTAACTGCCCTTCCCCTTGAGATAATAGCCATCGTCCTTTACACAAAAGCACTGAAAGTGTCACCTTTAAGTCTTACTGTCCCTTTTCTTGCGTTCACACCCTTATTCTTAATTTTTTTCTCTTACATAATTTTAGGAGAAAGGATTTCTATAGGGGGTGGCATAGGGATTATACTTATAGTTATCGGAAGCTATCTTCTTAATTTTCAAAAGACAAGACTCTCCTTTACAGAGCCATTCCGTGCTATATTAAAAGAGCCAGGCTCAAGGTTGATGATTATAGTAGCCATTATCTACAGCCTCACATCCTCATTAGGGAAAATGGCTATTGAACATTCATCGCCAATTTTTTTTGGAAGCCTCTATTTTATGCTTATGACTGTGCTATTCACTCCTATTGCAATCAGCAAAAACCAACGGAGAATTTCCATTACTAAAAAAGACCTTATTTCACTTCTGCCCATAGGTTTTACGTATTCACTGATGATTATATTTCATATGCTTGCAATGAGCATGACAAAAGTCTCTTACATGATTTCAGTAAAGCGCACAAGCCTGTTATTCAGCGTCATATATGGTTACTTTCTCTTTAAAGAGGAAAGCCTTGCGGAACGCCTAACAGGCTGTATAATAATGCTTGCAGGGGTTACGTTTATTGTATTAAGCAGATAAGCCCTTGCCTTGACTTTGGGGGGGGCTCTGTTTATTCTAAGTGTGAAATGAAGGCTCTCGTTACAGGGGCAACAGGCTTTATAGGCAGTCATCTCACAGAAAGGCTGATAAAAAATGGCTATGAGGTTTCATGCATGGTCAGAAATGCCTCAAGCCTCAGATGGCTTGAGGGGCTTGATGTCAGACTTTTGCAGGGTGACTGTTCGTCAAGAGAGTCATTAAACAATATAGCCGGTTTTGATTATATCTTTCACCTATCCGGGCTTACCAAGGCTAATCATGCAGCAGACTTCTATAATATAAACACAAAGGCTACAGAAAACATTATAGATATAGCCGTTAGAAATAACCCCAATCTTAAAAGGTTTGTTTTTTTAAGCAGCCTTTCTGCACACGGTCCGTCTCTGAATGGAACCTTGCCAAAGGAGGACTATAAGCCGCATCCTGTGTCAGACTATGGGCGGAGTAAACTCCTTGCTGAAGATGTTGTCTTAAGGCTCAGGGATAGGCTGCCTGTCAGTATTTTAAGGCCTACAGCAGTTTACGGACCGAGGGACAGGGAGATGTTTTTATTTTTTAAGATGATTAAAAAGAAAGTTCTTCCTTACTGGGGGGAAAGCAGCGTATCTTTAGTTTATATTGACGACCTGATAAATGCTATAATACTTGCGGCAGAAAAAGAAGAGGCTATGGGAGAGACATTCTTTATATCAGATGGTATGGTATACTCTAACAGAGAAATTATGGATGAGATAGCCGGGGCAATGGGGGTTAATTTAATAAAATTAAGACTGCCCAAAGCGCTGCTGCCGGCAGTAGGGCTCATTGGAGACTGGCTTGGTAAGATAACAAGACAAGCCACAATGATAAACAGGGATAAGCTCAAAGAGCTTATGCAGACACAGTGGATATGTGATATCTCAAAAGCAAAACAGAGGCTTAACTTCATGCCAAGAGTCGGCTTAAAGGAAGGTATAAAATGGACCGTAGAATGGTACAAAATACACAGGTGGATTTAAAGAAAGAAGACCTCTTTGAAAAATGCCAGAAATTCACTGCTGCCAGGGAAGCAATAGCAGCAGGGGTATATCCATACTTCCGCGTGATAGAAAGCGCGCAGGAGCCTGAGGTAATTGTTGACGGCAGGAAGATGATAATGATAGGCTCCAATAACTATCTCGGCCTGACAAATCATCCAAGGGTTAAAGAAGCTGCAATAAATGCAATAAAGAAATACGGCACCGGCTGCGCTGGTTCAAGATTCCTAAGCGGAACGCTTGACACACATGTTGAGCTGGAGAGAAAGCTTGCCCGCTTCATGAGAAAAGAGGCCGCGCTTGTTTTCTCAACCGGTTTTCAGACAAATCTTGGCGTAATATCTTCCCTCGTTGGCAAAAACGAAGTTGTCTTAATAGACAAGATGGACCATGCCAGCATAATTGACGGATGCAGGCTTTCCTTTGGAGAAATAAAGAAGTTTAAGCATAATGATATGGATGACCTTGAAAGGCTGCTTAGCCATTATGAAGATAAAGCAAAAATGATAATAGTTGACGGCGTATTCAGCATGGAAGGCGATATCGTTGACCTGCCTAAGCTTGTAAAGCTTGCAAAAGAATACGGCGCAAGGATAATGGTTGATGATGCCCACGGCATAGGCGTACTTGGAAAAACAGGGAGAGGTACTGCGGAATATTTTGACTTAGAGGATGAGGTTGATCTAATCATGGGAACATACTCCAAGTCACTTGCCTCCATAGGCGGATTTATATCAGGCCCTGAAGAGGTAATACATTATATTAAGCACTTTGCAAGGTCTTTCATATTCAGCGCCAGCCCTCCTCCTGCATCTATAGCATCAGTAAGCGCTGCCATAGACATAATTGAGGAAGAGCCTGAAAGAATAGAAAAGCTCTGGCATAATACAAGAAAAATGCTCAACGGATTCAAAGCGCTTGGGTTTGACACAGGGACAAGTGAAACCCCGATAATACCTGTCATCGTCGGCGACGATATGAAGGCATTCAGAATGGCGAGGATGCTTCATGACAAAGGCGTTTTTGCCAATGTCGCGGTAAGTCCGGCAGTACCTGCAGGCAGCGCCCTTATGCGCACAAGTTATATGGCAACCCATACAGAAGAGCAGCTTGACAGGGTGCTTGAGGCATTTGAAGAAGTAGGAAAAGAATTGGGAATAATTTAAAGAAAGATGTCAAAGTATCAGAGTACCAGAGCAGCTTGCTATGACACTCTGACACTTTGACACTCTGACACTTTGATAACGATACTGCCTGCATCAGATAAAAACACCTTTAAAGAGTTTTTAACCCTCCCCTTCAAATTATATACGGAAAACTCTCTCTGGGTGCCTCCGCTTCTAAGGGATGTAAAAGAACAGTTTTCACATAAAAACCCTTTCTTCAAACATGCAGAAGCTCTGCCGTTTATCGCCAGATTAAACGGAGAAACAGTCGGCAGGCTTGCTGCTATTTACAACTCAGCACATATAGATTTTCATCATGAGAATGCCGGATTTTTTGGCTTTTTTGAGTGCATAGAAAACCATGACGCAGCAATAGCGCTTATTGAGAAGGCCAAAGAGTGGCTTAAGGGAAAAGGCGTTGCAATTATGCGGGGGCCTATGAATTTTTCCACTAATGAGGAATGCGGACTTCTTATAGACGGATACAATAAGCCTCCGATGGTTATGATGCCATATAATCATCCCTACTATCCGTCACTTCTTGAGGGATGCGGACTTAGGAAGGCAAAAGACCTGTATGCATACATTATAGACGTGCCTGAGAGGCTTCCTGATAAGGTGCTAAGGGTTGCAGGCATTGCAGAAAAAAACAATATCCGGGCAAGACCAATAAACATTAAGTTCTTTAAGGAAGAGATGAAAATATTTAAGGAAATTTACAATGCCACATGGCAGAGAAACTGGGGATTTATCCCTATGACAGAAGATGAGATAGACTATACGGCTAAAAAATTAAAGCCCATAATAGTCCCTGAGCTTACATTGATAGCAGAATGCCGCGGAGAGCCTGTCGGCTTTATGATGACGCTTCCTGATTTTAATTATGTCCTTAAGAAATTAGATGGAAAACTCCTGCCGTTTGGGATTTTCAAGGCACTGTGGCACTCAAGGAAGATAAAAGACTTAAGACTGCTGCTTCTTGGGATAAAAGAAGGCTTTAGACGTCAAGGGGTTGATGCCTTTCTGTTTATAGAAGGATTAAAAGCTATGAGAAATCTTGGATATAAAAAATTAGAGTTCTCATGGATACTTGAGGACAACATCCCCGTGCAAAGGATAATAGAGACATTTGAAGGTAGGTTGTATAAGAGATACAGGATATACGAGTGTGAATTGTAGTTATCTAAAAATGCATTTCAAAATAGCATGGATACTAAATACCTTTAGGCACAAAGTTAACAGGCACAAAGGCACAGAGGAAAAACTTTATGCCTTCTGCCTCTGTGCCTTTTCTTGGCTAATATTCTCTCGCATATTTCTCAAATAGTTTTAACCCCTCAATATGCTTTTCAGTTAAGTCGTATGATATACCTCTCCAGTATGCGATGAGTTCTTTTTCACTCAGCCATTTTTTGTGCGGCGATTCTTTTGCAATTGAAGGGAGTCTTTTGAGCGCATATTTTCTTGCAAGTATAAGGTCTGATGTTAATTGTCCTATGAGTTTTTTCTTCTCTGAAAGGGCATTCTTCCTCACTATCCATAAGGCAAACACAAAAGGCAGGCCTGTATATTTAAACCACACCTCTCCAAGATCGTAAACAAACGGCAGAGACGGGCTTTTCTTACTCGTCTCTCGTCTCTCGTACCTCGTCACTATTTTCTTTGCCTTCATAGCCTTATCCCCTATAAGCAGTGCGGCGACATGAGAAGAAAGCATTTTGTTGATATTGCTGTTATCTGTTTTCACAAAACGGCATTTTTGAGAGTAAAAACTTCCCAAAATAATCTTTAAAAGCACAACTGATGTGTCTGAGTCAGAAGATACTGCAATTGTCCTGCCTTCGAGTTTATCTAATGGCAGCTTTGAAAATAAATATATGCTTCCTACGGGACCGGAAGCGCTTATGGAGCTATCGGGGATAATTTCATATTTTTCTTTGTGCCTTAAATACTCTATAGACGATGAAGAGCTTACATCTATATGCCCGTTCCTTAGCTTCCTGTTAAGTTCTGACGGAACACCCCGAATAAATTTATACCCTGAGCATTTGCCCTTTAAGTAATAATAGATCGGGAACAAATTTGCATATGGAATCTCTCCTACTCTAAGAACAACTTTATTCTCGCGTGACATTTGTTAATTTTACCACAGGTTATAGTTTAGTATATTATAGTTAGCATAAAGAGGTGGCAATGTATTTACAGCATAAAGTTTTTAACATTTTTATTCTGCTTCTGATATTTACTGCATCATGCGCACAGATAGAGGTCAAACCGCCTCAAAAGCCCGCTAAGATAGCCGTGGTGCTTGGCGCAGGCGCATCAAGAGGATTTGCCCATATAGGGGTGTTAAAGATTCTTGAGGCAAATAAGATACCAATACATATGGTAGTAGGGACAAGCGCAGGGAGTTTTGTAGGAAGCCTCTATGCCTACGGATACGACTCCTTTCAGATTCAGAAAATGTCTTTCTCAATAGAAAAAGGAGATATCGTTGACCTTACTGTTCCTGATAATGGATTTATCAAAGGCGAAAGACTTGAAGACTTTATTAATAAGGCTTTAAGGAATACCACAATAGAAAAGCTAAGACTGCCCTTTTATGCAGTTGCAACCGATATACAGAGCGGCAAAGAAATGGTCTTTGGAAGCGGAAATACCGGTCAGGCAGTCAGGGCAAGCTGCTCAATCCCCGGCGTATTTATACCTGTAAGGATTAAAGACAGGATGTATGTAGATGGGGGCGTTGCAAGCCCTGTGGCTGTGGATGCCGCAAGAAAACTTGGAGCTGATATGGTAATTGCAGTTGATATTTCTTCAGACATTGAGAGCACACCTCCTCAGGGGATAATAGAAACTCTGCTTCAATCAATAGGCATTATGTATTCAAAAATTACCGCTGCACAACTTCTCAGGGCAGATATTGTAATAAGGCCAAAGGTCGGATATATAGGCTCAAGCGACTTCTCAAAAAGGCATGAGGCGGTGCTTGAGGGAGAAAAGGCAGCCCTTGAGGCGCTTCCCAATATTATCAGCGCTATCAACAAACTAAGGCTGGAAGGAAGACTGGAGTAAAGTCTTTATACACTTAATAGGAGGGGGTTCATTATAAATTTGGGTCTTCGCGTAAGAGAGTGGGTTAATTCTCAGCATAGATTCCGGACAAGCCGGAATGACACCCTTTAAAGAACATGTTCTGCGCCAAATACTTATAGATGTCCAATAGCCCCGATGTATCAGGACGACAGCAGAGGAGGTGTTGCCCATTTAAGAAAATGATTTGACAGAGATAAAAATCATTGGTATGCTATTAAAACGAATACAATAGGCACACGCTCATGAAATATTTTGATTGGAATGATAAGAAGAACGAGCTTCTTAAGAAAGCTCGCGGAGTGTCATTTGAACAGGTTGAACTGGCAATAGCATCGGGTGATTTGGTTGACCGGGTTAAACATCCGAATCCAGCAAAATATCCGAATCAGAAAGTTTTTTTGGTAAGAATAGAGGATTATATCTATTCTGTGCCATATGTTGTCGAGTTTCAGCGGAAATCCCCAGGTAGTTTCAAAACAATTCCTCAAATAGTTTCAGAATAATTCCCCAAGTGGTTTCAAAGGAATTCCCCACTTTATCCACAAATGCCGTAAGATTGCCTGCAAAAACCCAGGAGGTCTTATGGCGAGAAAGGAGATACAGGTGGAGGAATTAGTGGAAGCAATTTATCAATGGCACCGGGGAAGCGGAATCAGTCAGATCAGGCGCTCCCTCGGGCTTGACCGGAAGACGATCCGGAAGTACATCGACCTGGCTGAAGGAAACGGATTTATGAGGGACACGGAAGTACAGGCATACAATTACTACCTCGAACTGGCAAGCCGTATTCAGAGGGGGTTAAAGACGCCGATAGACAATTCTGCCGCATACAAAAAGACTGCCCTGTACCAGTGTACCGTTGAGAAACTTTTGGCAAAACCCTACATGAAGCCCAAACAGGTATACCGTATCCTGCAAAGAGATTACGATTATGATCTGAGCTATTCCAGTTTCAACCGGTACATAAACCTCAAATACCCCAAACAACCAAGGAGCTGTATCCGTATTGAGACAAAGGCCGGGGAAGAGGCACAGGTGGACTTCGGCTCTGCCGGTCTGATGTACGATCCTGAAGAAGGAAGACTAAGGAGAGCGCATATATTCGTAATGACACTTTCTTACAGCCGACTTCATTATGTGGAACTGGTATTTGACCAGGGGCAGGTGACATGGGTGAAGTGCCATATGAACGCCTTTGAGTTCTTCGGCGGAGTTCCAAAGAGGATAATCCTGGATAATCTTAAATCCGGAATACTGAGGCCCAACACCTATGACCCTGTGTTCAACAGGGCATATGCCGAATGCGCCAAGCATTATGGGTTCATCATAGACCCCGCAAAGATCCGCGCCGCAGAGCACAAGGGCAAGGTGGAAAGGAAAATCCCTGTAGTACGGCAGCAGTTTTTGTCATCCCATGCCTTTACCGACATTAAAGATGCAAATGAAAAGGCAAAGTTATGGTGTTTACACGAATACGGCATGCGGGAACACGGCACGACAAAGAGGAAACCCCTTGAATTATTCAACGAGCAGGAAAAGGAGCATCTTATTGCTTTACCGGAAGAACGGTTTGAGATGCCTTTATGGAAAGAGGCAAAGGTACATCCCGATCATCATATCGTCTTTGACAAAAGCTACTACTCCCTGCCGACCAGATATATCGGCAAGAAGGTATGGGTGAGGGGCGGGATAAAGACCGTGCAGATATTCTTTGACGGTGAACTGATAAAGACCCATCAAAGGGCTTACAGGCCCGGCTCCTGGAGGACGGATGAATCGGATTATCCGCCGGAACAGTCCAAATACATCATGCGCAGTGTTTCACACTATCAGGCAGAGGCGCTGAAATATGGAGAGCATGTTCATCATATAATCACTAAGATAATGACAGAGCACGCCTACCGGAATCTCAGGAAGGTGCAGGCCATATTCAGGCTTGCTGAAAAATTCGGACATGAAGCAGTGAATCTGACCTGCAAACGCTGTCTTTATTACGAAGACCTTAAGATGAGCACTATCAAGAGGGTACTGCAAAAGAATCTCTACCATGCGCCGGTTGAAGAAGAGCCGGTCGTCACAGCAGGAACGGATTCCCTGTTTACCCGCAGTCCCGAATACTTTCAACACACTATGGAGGAAACAGAATGAACATAAACGGGCAGATAGAACATAAACTGAGGCAATTAAAATTAACAGGCATACTTCAGACGCTGCCAGTTAGAGTCAAGCAGGCGGAAAGCGGCAAGGCTGGATATGAAGAATTCCTTATGATGCTGCTTGAGGACGAATATGAACGGAGGCAGTCCGGCAGACTTCTGAAGCGACTTAAACAGGCAGGGTTTGAAGAGG
>JACQXF010000139.1 GCA_016208855.1 Nitrospirota bacterium
CTTTCTCAGGTGGTCTCGGTTAGCTGGGAATGAACCCCAAAATACCGGTCTCGTTTTGCTGGGAATAGGTGCCTCGTAACCGGTACCGTTTAGGTGGGAATTAGACCCCTAAAAGCGGTCTCGTTTTGGTGGGACGTAACAAATTAAATGAGGGGGAAGGGATTCCTCATGAAGAAATTGAAAAACGGATGTCTAAATGGCTCACCATATAAAATGGTCTCCACGCGCTGCTTCCCACTTTAAAGAAATCTGTGATTATATTGCAAAAGACTCAAAGTATTATGCCGCTCTTTTTGCCAGAAGGGTTATCTAAATTATTAAGTTCATCCCTAAATTCCCAAAAGCTGGTCGGATTGTTCCTGAATATCAAGATGAAAATCTTCGTGAAAATATTTATGAGAACTATAGAATCGTCTACCGTATTAAGCCAGAGGGTATTGAAATTGTTGCAATCTGTCATGGCGCAAGATCACTGGAAAATATTTTATAAGCTGGCTTAACCTTGTTTAATAACCGGCTTTGCTGCGCATCAAACCTGTGGATTTCATATCTTTAAAGCCTTGAGTATGCCGTGAAGCAGGACAGACGGGGCAGGCGGGCATCCTGATATATAAGCATCAACAGGTACGACATTATCTACTCCGCCCAAAGATGCGTAGCTTTTGCCAAATATCCCTCCGTTACAGGCGCAGTCTCCGACTGCAACTACAAGTTTCGGCAATGGTGTTGCATCGTATGTTCTCTTTAACGCTATCTCCATATTTCTTGATACAGGGCCTGTCACGAGCAGCATGTCGGCAAAACGCGGGGATGCTGTGAAATGGATTCCAAACCGTTCGCAGTTGTAAACAGGGTTGTTAAGGGCGTGTATCTCAAGCTCGCAGCCATTGCATGAGCCTGCGTCAACCTGCCTGATAGCGAGACTGCCTCTGAAGCGCTTCTTTACAGCATCCTCAAGCTCAGAAGAAATCCTGACAATATCCTCTTCAGCCCTCATAACCTCAAGCGGCTCTGTAACAATGCCTGTGCGGATTATCTGCCTAAGTATCCTTATCATAGGTCATGCCCCGAATATGATTGATTAAAGCTCTTATTGCAGAGCGGGAAATCAGGAACGATATTGTCAGGTATCGCCTGCTCAAGTCCAAGCCAGTTAACAGCAGAAGGGTCTCTAACCATGCAACGGTTTATTTCTCCGTTCGGCCCTGCCTGAAGCCAATAAATTATTTCCCCGCGCCAGCCTTCTATTGCCGCAAAACCGGCTGTATTAGAAGGTGGCTTATCAACAGCCCCGGATATACTGCCTTCAGGCATACTTTCAAGAATAAAGCGGATTATCCTGATGGATTCCCTTATCTCTTCTACGCGCACCCATGCCCTTGCATGGACATCGCCTGAGATAAGCACAGGCACATTTAGCTTAAATTTGTCATAGGGCGGGAAAGGATTAAACAGCCTGCAGTCAACATTAAGACCGCTTGCCCTTGCCACAATGCCGACAGCGCATATTTGCCGCGCCTGTTCAGCCGCAAGCCTTCCTGTCTCTCTTACCCTGTCTTCAAGAGATGAACTCTCATCATAGATAACAACAAGCCTCTCAAAGTCCTTTGATATGCGCTCAAGTTCAGCGAGCATTTCTCTTTTGCCCTCTTCATCTATATCAACAGTCACCCCGCCTGGCATCACCCTGTCCATTATAAACCTGTGGCCAAACAGCCTGTGGTTTGTGCGAAGCATTATCTCCTTGAGATATGAAAGCTGATAGAGCATAAATGCAAATGCAGCGTCATTGCAGATGGCGCCCAAATCTCCAAGGTGATTTGCAATGCGCTCCCGTTCAAGAAATAATGCCCTTAGCCAATATGCACGTTCCGGCACAACGCAGCCTGTCATGGATTCCAATGCCGTTGAGTATGCAATGCTATGGGCAACAGTGGTATCCCCTGATACCCTTGCAGCAAGCCTCACGCCAGACTGCCATGACAATGACTCAAAGAGTTTCTCTATGCCCTTATGAACATAGCCAAGACGCTCTTCAAGGTTTATCACCATTTCGCCTACGGCCTGAAAACGGAAATGTCCCGGCTCTATAATTCCGGCATGGACAGGCCCTACCGGTATCTCATACACGCCTTCTCCCTCTGCCTTTACCCACTCGTAGTCTCCTTTGACATAAGGCATGGGCTTTGAGGCGTCAAATTTTTTGCGCAGCGGATAAGCGTTTTCCGGCCAATCCTCAAACTTTATCCACGGCCTCAGATCAGGATGTCCAAGAGGGGTAAGCCCCATCAAGCTGTGTATCTGGCGTTCAAAACGATAGGCAGGAAGATATTTTTTTGTAATGCTCGGAAATGTAGGGTCGTCCATAGTCGTGAGGGTCTTTACTATCAGATATTCATTCATCCACCTGTAGCATGCAAAAATACCAAACCACGGCGTCTCCTCAGCCGCCCATTCTGCCGCAAGAAAGGCATAAGACTTTTTCATTGCCTTTGCAGCATCCAGAAATCTCGCCTTTGGCACTGAACAAAACACAACAGACAAAGGATGCTGATAGTTGTCCAAGAATTTAGCGTCACTTCCGAGTTCTGATATTATTGCATCTTTAAGCATGCTCATCTAAGTATCTCCACAGCCTTATGAAACCATTCATTAAGAAAGTTAGGCATATATATTCCGATTATTAACACTAATGCCATATGCACCAAGACAGGCAAGTGTGCAGCCTTTACAGGCTTCTGGTAAGAGGGCGCATCTCCTGACACCATGAATTGCACTTTCCTCAAAATAGCGGCAAACGCCACTGCGAGACCCAGAAGCAGAAAAGGGGTCATCAGAGGCGCATCCTTCATAGTGGCAGTCAATATTAAGAACTCACTCGTAAAGACTCCAAACGGCGGCATCCCGACAATGGCCATCGCTCCTAACATGAAGCCCCACCCGACAAGCGGATTACCCTTGATGAGGCCTCTGATCTTGTCTATCTCCTGCGTCCGGTGCATCTGCGAGGCGTGCCCCACTGTAAAGAATATTGAAGACTTAGCAAGGCTGTGAACAAGCATATGAAGAAGAGCGCCAAAGGTGGCTATAGGACCGCCAAGTCCAAAGGCAAAGGTCGCTATGCCCATGTGCTCTATTGACGAATATGAAAACATGCGCTTTATGTCCTTTTGCCTTAGCAGGGAAAATGCTGCAACTATTATTGATAAGATTCCAAAACCCATCATGATGTCGCCCGCGCGGTGCGAATGCGTGGAGCCGTCAACAAGCGCCTTACATCTGACAAGGGCATAGAGAGCAATATTAAGCAGCAGCCCTGAAAGCACCGCAGATATTGGAGTGGGTCCCTCGCTGTGCGCATCAGGCAGCCAGTTGTGAAGAGGAACAAGTCCTACCTTTGTGCCGTAGCCCACCATCAAAAAAACAAAGGCAAGGGATAAAACAGTAGGTTCAAGTTTATCGCTCACCTGACTTAGGTTTGTCCATAAAAGCGCTTCTCCTCCTTCGCCGAGCACCCTCTCAGCGGCAAAATACAGAAGCACTGTCCCAAAAAGCGCCTGTGCAATGCCTACGCCGCAGAGGATAAAATATTTCCACGCTGCCTCAATTGCAGTAGGCGTGCGGTACAGGGAGACAAGAAGCACTGTTGAAAGCGTCGCAAGCTCCATTGCTATCCAGAGGACTCCGATATTGTTTGTCAGCAGGCACAGAAGCATTGCAAATATAAAGAGCTGAAACATGGCGTGATAAAACCTCATGCCTACATGCCCTACCCTGCCGTGCTCGCGCTCACGGCGCATATATCTTCTGCTGAATATTGCTGTAGTCATGGATACAAATGCTGTAAGAACTGACAAATACACATTAAAGGCATCCACAAAAAAGAACTTCCCGCCTGCCGTCATGGAGCCATGCTCATAGACCTGAAATGCCAGGGCAATGCCTGCCGCAAAGGTGGCTGCCGAACCCGCAATATTCACCTCAGGCGCAAGCCTCCTGTCTCCTATAAATGCGAGGACAACTGCTGCAAAGAGAGGAACGCCAAGCAGGACAAGCAGTGTCACTTAATCTCCCTCCTTCAGACGCGCCATCCGCTCTACATCAAGACTGTCAAATGTCGTATGTATATGAAAGAAAAATATCCCAAATATAAACGCCGCTATCAGCACATCCAGGGCAACGCCAAGCTCCACCACCATAGGCATGCCGTAAGTGGCGCTCGTGGCTGCAAAAAAGAGCCCGTTTTCCATCGCTAAAAAGCCTATTATCTGGGTAACCGCATGCTTGCGCGTTATCATCATCAGAAGCCCTATCATGAATACGGCAAGCGCTACAGCAATTGTTGAACGGGTTATTAATTTTGAAAGTTCTGTTACAGGCGCTGTCAGATGATATGAGAATATAACAAGCGCAATGCCTATGAGCATTGTGGCCGGGACGTTCACCATGGATTCGACCTCTTTCCTTATCTTCAGCTTTACCACAAGCGCATGAAGTATATAGGGAAGCAGTATCACCTTAAGAGAAAGCGTAAGTATTGAAGAAATATAGAGATGATGTCTGCCTGCAACATAAGCCACAATAGCCGTATTTACAGAGAGGAAAAATCCCTGCCATGCAAAGAGGTGAATAAGGCTGTATATCCTCTTTTGCGCGAGCATGCCAAAGGCGCTCAAAAGCACAAAGGCTGCAAGGAATTCGTTTATCTGCGCTGCTGTCTGTAAGTTCATAATCATTCCAGAATAAAGAATGAAAGCATTCCAAGCGTCGCCATTAAAAATGCGCCGCCCAGAAACTCTGTCATCCTGAAGAGCCTCATCTTTGCAAGCCCTGTCTCTATTAACACAAGCACCACTCCTGCTGCTCCGAGTTTCAGAGCCAGAAAGACTCCCGCCATAGGAACTGCCGCAATGTTATCCGTGAGGGCAATGCCAAACGGTAAAAACAGGGCGTTTCCAATTGACATAAAGAGAAAGAGTTTCATCATGCCAGCCCACTCAATCAGCGCAAGATGCCTGCCTGAATATTCAAGTATCATCGCCTCGTGCAGCATTGTGAGTTCAAGGTGTGTTGCAGGATTATCCACAGGTATCCTTCCGTTCTCCGCAATAGCAATTAACACAAAGGCAAAGAAGGCAAATGCCAGAGACGGTTTTGCCACAAACCCTATCCCGGATATGACCTCGCTAATCCGTGAAAGAGAGGTTGACTTGCACAGGAGCGACACCGTAAATATCGCCATAAGCATCGCAGGCTCTGCAAGAGAGGCTGCCATCATCTCACGGCTTGACCCCATGCCGCCAAATGCAGTTCCTATATCCATGCCTGCAAGCGCAGTAAAAAACCGCGCGATTGCAAAAAGCCCCACAAGCACAATAACATCGGCTGTCAGCGCCATCGGAAGATCGGTTGAGAGCATTGGAACTACTCCGCCTGCTATTACTGCGGTGCCAAAAACAAGATACGGGGTAAAACGGAATATCCAAGAGGCATTTTCAGCAAGCATGACATCCTTTGAAAAGAGCTTTGCCAGATCGCGGTAGGGCTGAATAATTGGAGGCGCTGTCCTTCCCTGAAGCCAGCACTTAAGCATCTTTACCCATCCCGCAAACATAGGGGCAAGCCCGATAAGAAGGACAATCTGCAATATCTCAACTAAAATGCCGTTCATTAGGTTTTCCTTTTGCCGTATATTTTATATTATCCAGACCTTAAAGCTCATCTATTAAATAACCCATTAAAATTTTATCCAAGTTCCTTGTGTCACAGTAGCCTCTAATCCCAAACCATTATGCCAGCCGCCCATTTTTGCTCCGATAATTCCTGACTTCTGCCATAAATGTCTCCTTACCATGTCCCACAATGTCCCTAAATGATGTCCCTAAATGTCCCTTATTTTTCCTATGACTCTTGGTGATAAAATATAATAGGTGCCTTTCTTTTCTCCATGCCTTTCAAGAATATTCTTTTCAATAAGAGCAGTCAAATCTCTTGTAGCAGTTCTCTTGATGCTGTTACATAGCTTCTGACATTGCTCATTATCAATCTGCTCGTTAATTACAAGATAACGGATAATTTTCTTCTGCCTAACATTAAGATTATCCCCCTCCAATATTTTAATAACTTTGTCTGCAATGATAATTTTTTTGCCTTTTCCTTGGATTTCCATCATCTGCGACCGTAATCCATCAACAAAGTATTCAAGCCAGAAAGTCATGTCCATGTTATTTCCTCTGACAGACTGAATGGCTTTGTAGTATGCCGGACGGTTTTTGTCATAGTATTCTGATATTGTAAACAACCGTTTGAAATCATAACCGGTTTTATAAAGAATTAGCGTGGACAAAAGCCGCGCTGTTCTCCCATTGCCGTCTATAAACGGATGAATATGGACTAACTGAAATTGTGCTATTCCAGCGATAAGAACAGGCGACAGGTCTTCGGCTTTATTGAGCCAATGCACAAACTTCCGCATAAAATGCGGTACATCAAGCGGTGCAGGCGGAGTATAAATAACCTCGCGGGTTAGTGAATTAATAACATAGTTTTGAATCTTGCGATAATTGCCGGGGTCTGCTTTATCACCACGAACGCCTTTTACCGTAACCTTATGGAGTTCCCTGATAATGTCTTCCGTAACGGGGTCTTCCTTTCCAAGATATTTTGAAATGAAATCCATTGCCTTTTTATAATTTAAAAGTTCCTTTTCATCTTCACGATTAATTCCCTTAAGCTTTTTGCCCTCAAGAATGTTTTGCGCCTGCTCAAGAGTTAAGGCAGTGCCTTCAATATGTGTTGAATGATGCGTTTCAAGGATAAGCGCCTTTTTCTGCATGTCAGCAATCCAATCGTCCTTGAGTTTGACTGCATCAAGAAAACCGCGAACGCGCTCTATTTCAACAAGGGCTTTATTGATTTTCGGAGTTATAGTGA
This sequence comes from Nitrospirota bacterium, assembly GCA_016208855.1. GTDB lineage: Bacteria > Nitrospirota > Thermodesulfovibrionia > UBA6902 > DSMQ01 > JACQXF01. The sequence goes on from JACQXF010000139.1 coordinate 6,934, forward strand.
ATTTGGGTTTAAACATCTCTCGCCTCATCCCGATAGTTGGATTTGAATTCCACACTGTGTTTCTCGTGCTTCTCTAAGCCGAGAAACTCAAGCACATAGGGGTCTTTTACAATATCGGGGGGAGAGGCAATATGATGTCCCTTTTTTGCAAGCTCAAGCACTCCTTTTTTATCACGGCTTAATGCAAGCCGTTCAAACAGCAATGAGCAAATTTGCCGCTCAAGCTCTCTTGTAGACCATTGAGCATTGACCATTTCTGTCTCATAAAAAGCGCGGGCTTTAGGATTTTCTACTTTCAGAAGCAGTCTGTAATGTGTCCATGTCAATTCTCCACGCACTGCGTGGAGATTCTGAAAGGCAAGATAAAACTGTCTCATATACCACAGGTTGGTTTTGTTGAACCCTTTTCCGTATTCGCTGGTGAGCCTTTTTGCAAGGTCTTCAATAATTGTCCTGCCATATTCCGCGCGTTCAGCCCCCTTCTGCTCCTCCTCTACAATCACTTTCCCTATATGCCAGTAAGCCTGCACCATTGCCGTATTAACAGCTTTGAAAGATTTCGCTCTGGCTTTTTCAAGGATCGCCTTGATGTTTTTATATGCATTATTAAGCGTTATGACAGATTTGTTTTTCATAATTCCCTGTCAAGATGCGAGTCGTATTCATATTTCTTCGGTTTCGGCTTTGCAGTATCATAAGAGGCAAGCCCGATAAGAAGGACAATCTGCAATATCTCAACTAAAATGCCGTTCATTAGGTTATTTCATTAAATCGCTGATAGATTTTCTTTGTCAGCCAATCCTTAACGTCATTCTTGAATTCGGGGTTCTCCATAATCTTGTCAAAAATCTCCTGATTGGAGTCCATGCGTTCAATTAACTTATTGATGAACACTTCTTCAAATGCATACTTAAAGTTGTCTATCTGATTGTTCAACGCCCGTTTTTTCAGGTCTTCATCCTGATATAGTTCTTCTTCAATCTGATCAAAGAAAAGTTTGTCCACATCATTAAAATCAGTCCCATATTTATCATTTAAAACTTTAATGATATTAGAAAGCCGGTCTTTTTCTTCTTTAGGTTTGCTGATACCAGCCTCTGTAGTCGGGTCTAATCCGTATTCTCCTTGTACTTGCAGCACCAAGTCACCCTCAGCGATCTTTTGAAGTCGGTAATATTCCAAAGCCACTTCATTGTCAAGTTTAAGTCTTTCGGTATAGTCTGACTTGGGAAGTTTGCTCAACAGGAAACGTCCGAACGAATACAGCTTTTCCAGGTCTACGTCCTGAAAAGGCATGATCTGAGAAAGGAATGAATACAAGCGAACATAACTTGTCACTGATTTTTTGAATTCGTCTTGAGGTTCTTCTTGCAAAGCTTTAAAACGGTCAACTGCAGGATCAATGAAAGCATACATTTTACCCTGGTCTTTTATCGAAGTACTGCCGGGTTTGTAAAACACTTTGGCAAAGGCATCTACTTCTGACTGATAATAAACATTGGCTGCATCCATCTTTCCTTTCAGGTCATACAGATGATTTGGATCCGTGGTTTCGGTTATTGTCGTCAATTCATAGTACGGCTGGAAGGAATCAATTATTGTTTGTCTGTCATTGGTAAAATCTAGCACAAAGGTGTCTTCCTTGCCCGGATGGGTTCTATTCAAGCGTGAAAGCGTCTGCACGGCTCTTACGCCTGACAATTTCTTGTCCACATACATTGTATGTAATAGGGGTTGATCAAAACCATATTGGTACTTGTCCGCAACAAGTAATACCTGAAATTCATCCGTAGCAAATTTGCCGGGTAACTCCAATTCGCCAAACCCGTTCAATTGCGATTCTGTTACTCCTTCCGGGAAAAGATCATCAAACACTGTCCCGGAAAAGGCAACCAGCGCGTGAATATCTTTTTCATAGCCTTTCTCTTTGATATAATCTTTGAACTCCAGATAATATCGTAAAGCATGCTTACGAGAAGCGGTGACTACCATTGCCTTTGCCTTGCCTCCGATTTTCTTCATGGTAATCTGTCTGAAGTGCTCAACCATTACTTCAGTTTTTTGTGCCAGACTATGAGGATGCAGGGATGCAAAACGCCCTATTGCCTTTGCCGCTTTGCGCTTGTTCAGTTCGGGATCGTCTTCGATTGATTTTGAGAACCCGTAATATTCTTTATACGAGGTATAATTCCTGAGTACATCCAGAATGAACCCTTCTTCAATGGCCTGTTTATGCTCAAACTGATAAATGGTATTCTGAAGCTGCTGGTCAAGCACATTTCGGTCAGTTATAACAATAATAGAGTCGAAAGCTTTTTTGTCATAGGGATCGTATAGACTGCTTAACCTATAGGCAAGCCATGCAATTGAATTGCTCTTGCCGCTGCCTGCTGAATGTTCAATAAGGTAATTCCTGCCCGGGCCGTTCGCCTTTGTATCTGCGGTGAGTTTTCTAACCACATCGACCTGGTGATAACGTGGAAACAGCATCGCTTCTTTCCAATACTTCTTGCCATCAATAAGATACTCCTCTTTTTGTAAATGCATAAAGCGGCCAATGAGTTCGAGCCAACTGTCTACACTCAGCATTTCTTCCCAAAAATATGAGCTTCTGTAAGATGCATAATCTTTTGCAGGCGGGTTGCCTGCACCGTTTTTGAAACCCTTGTTGAACGGCAGAAACCTTGTATTTACAGAATCAAGTTTTGTTGTCAAATATACTTCATCAGGGTCAAGAGTAAAATGCACCAAAGCCCTTTTCTTAAATTGGAACAATAATTCTTTAGGGTCTCTGCTGGTCCGGTATTGCTCCATTGCTTCTTTCACGGTCTGTCCGGTGAAATGGTTTTTTAACTCAATAGTGGCAACAGGCAAGCCGTTCAATGAAAGCAAAAGATCTATGCTCTTGTTATTTTTAGAAGAGAATAAAACCTGCCGAGCCACATACAATTTATTTTTCTTGTAGAGCTCAATTGTTTCGGGATTGAGGCCGCTATCAGGCCTGAAATAAGCAAGCTTAAATTTCACGCCGCTATCAGTAATGCCGTGTCGGATTACATCCAGCATGCCTCTCAAATCAAGTTCTTTAAACAAACGCTGAATAAATTTGTTTTCCGTGTCGTCTTTATAATAGGACTGAAGTTTTGTCCACTCCCTATGCTGTGATGTTTGAATGAAGGATATAACCGCTTTCTTGTCAAAAGCCAAATCGCGGCTGAAATCCGAGGCGTTGCCGAGATGCCAGCCATTTTCAGTCAAATGTCCCACGATGGCAGATTCAAAGGCGGTTTCTGTATGTATTCCGTTGTTCATTGTTTTCTACAGCTATTTAATCTCTGAAAATATCTCTAATAACATTTTTTGTAACAGCTTGAAATTTCAAGCCAAATTCAAAAAACTCTTTTAAAAGACGTTTAAAACTCTTTTAAACTTATTTAATCTTTTTTAGTTTCTTTACTTCCCTGTCAAAATCCGACTCAAAGGCCTTGTCCTGTATTAGCCTGAACTTTTCATATTCTTTTTCGGCAAGCGTCACAGCTACTTCATGAGATACTTTCCCTGCATCCTTCAAGATATCGTATTCGTTAAACTTCAGGAAAGCGTCCAGTTTTTGCACCCAGTCCTTCATTTTCATGGGTATCTGGCGGGCAGTCTGATTCTCGGCGTAGTCCAGGTACATTGATACAATACGCTCCAATGCCTTGATCTCTTTTTCCAGGAGGTAGTTTTTAGCTACACTGATATCAGACTTTAATATTTTCCCTTTAGGCGCATTCTTCCATGTTTGCAACCCCATAAAAGGCTTTTCAGCATTAGTCCTGCTCGCAACAAGTTCCGGCGCTGTCTTGCCCGTTATCGCCCAATGGAGTTTGTTTTGGACCGTTTTGTAAAACAGCAGTGTGATTTCGGCTTTGCGGTCATAGTCTATGCTGCATTGTGCATAGATGTCGGTGATTTTTTGATAGAAGCGTCTTTCGGATGCCCGTATCTCACGGATGCGCTCAAGCAGCTCATCAAAGTAATCCTTCCCGAATCGCTTGCCCTGCTTTAGCCGTTCATCATCCAGCACGAAACCTTTGATGATAAACTCACGAAGAGTCTTGGTTGCCCATATGCGGAACTGAGTAGCCTGATAGCTGTTGACTCTGTAGCCCACGGCGATTATAGCATCAAGGTTATAGAAATCCACATCACGTGCTACATCCCGGCTGCCTTCTTTTTGAACTATCCGGATTTTCCGGATAGTTGCGTCTTCTGACAATTCGGTTGTTTTAAATATATTTTTTAGATGCTCATTCACTGTACGAACATCAACTCCGAACAACTCCGCCATCTTCTTTTGGCTCAGCCAGAAGGTTTCATTTTGAAAAAACACCTCTATATGCACCGCCCCGTCGGGTGTAGTGTAAAAAATTATGTCGCCTTCTTTTGGTGTAAGCTCCTTGCTCATGGTATGTCCCCCCTTAATTGTCTGAACCATGATTTGCTTGATTGTTTGATTAACATGATTTCTTACGTCACCTTTACCTTCCCCGTCACCACTTCACTTATCAAGGCTGTGCGATATTCCTGTAAAAGCTCTACTTCTTTTTCGATTTTGGAAATGGTGGAGTCAATTTTTTGTGTTTCGGTTTCTACCCGGTCAATGATTGCATTTTGTTCATTTACATCATTCGGGAATGTGATCATTAAATTATTTAGAGTATCAGATGTTAATTGATTAATCGTGCTGGTTGTAAAAAGTCCAGTTTGTGATTTAAATATTGAGGAATTGAAAAAGTAATAAAGGTATTTTCCATATGTTGATCGAAATACTGTCATAAAAGCACCAAATGTCAAACCACTACATTTCTCATCAATATAAGGATTTTTCCCAACTAAATTTGCACTACCACTTCTAGCGCATAAAACGATGTCTCCAGTTCTGGTAAAATGTTTATATTGGATGTCTTTCTTTACATAAACACAGTCATCAAATGAAAGATATCCTTCTTGAATATTTGAAGCTCTTAAAACTAATATGCCTTCGCCTTCAGAAGAAATCTCATTCGGATTATAGGTAATGCCTATTATCGATTCACCCACATACTTCAACTTTTTTACTTCCCAATGCCTTGGAATATCTCCCAGCCAATCAATGCCGCTGGGTTTGAGTTTGACCTTAGGGTTGATGCCTTTGGTTACAGCTTGATTAATAATCGCCGTCCGTTCTTCTTTCAGCAGTTCAATCAGCTTTTGCTTGTTGGCAATGAGCGTGTCTATTTGAGCGGTCTTTTCATCTAAGTAGGTAACTATTTTATCTGTTTCTCCATTTTGTGGTAAGGGAATAAAGATTTCGCCAACTGTATCCGTGTTCAAGTTCAATTGCGTTCCCCATTTGCCCAACCCTTGATAAGGTAGTCCCGTCGAGAAAATGTAATAGAGGTATTCAGCATTAGCTTTCAGGTTCGGAAACCAAACAAAGCCATCATGAATACAGCATTTGATCTTTGTAATTATCGGTTTGCCGACTGTGCCGGCTATACTCAGGAAAAAATCCCCCGGATTTCTCTTGACACTATGGGAACTGCCTAATTCTGAAAGACGTTGAGTTGTCGATTCTAAATACCGGTCGCTGGCTGTTACATCTGCTATTCTTACCCAAGCAAATTCTCCATTGTCGTCAAAATATTTAGGGTCATCAATTGGTCGAGGGGATGCTCCTCTTTTAACGTTGGTTAATCTTTTTATTCTCAAAGACTCCCAATGCTCCGGCATCTCCCCAATCCACTCAACTCCCGAAGGTTTATATTTAGCATAGCGTTCCATTATTGAATAACTTGCTTGATCATGCCATCCGTTTCCGCTTCCAAGGCCAGAATATCTTTTCTTATTTCTTTTAAACTGCGTAACGGCTTGTACTGGTAAAAGTATTTGGTAAAGTTGATCTCATATCCCACTTTTGTTTTGCCGTTGTCTATCCATGCATCGGGCACATGCGGCAACACTTCCCGCTTGAAGTATTCTTCCACATCTTCTTTTAAAGGCACATTTTCAAAATCACGCAGATCAGCATCAGGCACGGGGTTTCCTTTGCGATCTTTTTCAATATTCCCCTTCTCATCCCGTTTAGGCCGCTCAACAGTTATCCGCCTGTATCCGAAATCATCGTTGTCAAAAATCTTACAGTACTGACCTTCTCTGAACTCACCATAAATTTGGGTAATCCTTTTAATGGCTTCTTCATGAATCTCTTTTCTCTTATTGCCAAGGCTGCGAAGCATCTTGCTGTAAAAGGGATTGTCCTTATCTTCCTTATCTGCTCCGGTTGCATTGATGAGTTGCACTTTACCTCTACGTTCCTTGCTCTTGCGATCAGTCACAATCCAGATATACGTGGAAATCCCTGTGTTGTAGAACAACTGGTCAGGCATGGCAATGATGGCTTCCAGCATGTCGTTTTCAATAATCCACTTGCGTATTTCGCTTGGCCCGCTTCCGGCTCCGCCACTGAACAAAGGAGAACCGTTGAACACTATCCCAATCCGGCTCCCACCGGCACTGCGTTTTATCTTGGAAATCATATGCTGTAAAAACAACAAAGAACCGTCGCTGATAGATGGCAAGCCTGCACCAAAGCGACCTGCAAACCCCCTGTTGGCAAATTCATCTTTTATGGATTTCTCAGCCTTTTTCCAGTCTACACCGAAAGGCGGATTGCTCAACATGTAGTCAAAAGTTTCGCCTTCCAATCCGTCTTGTGTAAAGGTGTTGCCGAACTTGATGTTGGAAGGATTTTGCCCTTTAATAAGCATATCGGACTTACAGATAGCGTAGGATTCAGGATTAATCTCCTGCCCGAATACTTCCAGCTTCGCATCAGGGTTTAATTCATGCAAATACTCTTCAGCCACCGAAAGCATTCCGCCTGTACCACCAGCCGGATCATACATTGTTTTAACAATACCTTGCTTACGGAGAATTGCCTTATCATTCACAAACAAAAGGTTTACCATGAGGCGGATTACTTCCCTCGGCGTAAAGTGTTCTCCGGCAGTTTCATTGCTTAGTTCTGCAAACTTTCGGATGAGCTCTTCAAATATGTATCCCATGTGGATGGAGTCGACATCTTTGAAAATCCCATTGCTCTCGGCAAACCGCTTTACAATCATATAAAGAAGATCGTATTCGTCCAGCTTTCTTATCTGATCTTCAAAGCTGAAATATTCAATTATCTCCCGCACGCTGATTGAAAACCCATTGATATAATTACGGAGGTTTGCGGCGATGTTGTTATGGTCTTTAGCCAGTTCAGCAAAATCGAATTTGCTCCGGTTGTGAAATTTCGCTTTGGCAGCATTATTCAAAATCGGCTCAAGAGTCTCAGGCTTTTTACCTTTATGCTTTTCATAAGCGGCCAGAACATTTTTCTTGGTAGGCTGTAACACAGCGTCAAGCCGCCGTAAAACTGTAAACGGCAAAATAACCTTGCCATAGTCAGCTTGTTTATAATGCCCCCTTAACAGATCTGCTATTGACCAGATGAAGTTTGCTTTTTCTCTAAAATTATTTGTTGCCATATGCTTCTAACCTTTACAAATAAGAACGGCTCTTCCCGTAAGAGTGTAGGTGATTTTTTGCATCTTTATATCTCCTTGAGCATGCAAGTAAGGATTTTAAGTCGGAGATATTCCTCATCTCTTAAACCATAAGCCCTTCTCTGTATCACCCTTATTTTATTGTTCAGTCCCTCTACA
>JACQXF010000142.1 GCA_016208855.1 Nitrospirota bacterium
CCCATTTCTTTATGTTCTTCTCTCGTTTGATGGCAGACTCAGCTGTTTCATGCGCTTCATACCATACCAGATTGTGGACTTTATATCTCTTTGTAAAACCCTCTGCCAAATCGTTCTTATGTTCATAAACACGTTTGATCAGGTCTGATGTAACCCCTATGTATAATGTGCCGTTTCGTTTACTGCAAAGGATATAGACAAAAAATCTTTTCATTTAAATAAACTGGATTCCCGCTCAAAGGACTGCGGGAATGACGGTGCTCGCTCACACAATTCCCGGAAGCACCATTGTTGTATTACTTATTTCAGGATGTGCATCGATAGAGACTGATTGGTATCGAGTAAAGTTACATAAAGCAATTATGGAGGAAAATACCAAAAGAGTAGAAAGCTTATTGAATAGTGGAGCTGATGTAAATATGAAATTTGATGATAAAGGCATATTGACTCCACTAATGGTTGCAACTTTGGAAGGGAAGACCGAAGTTGTCAAAGTATTATTAGCACATGGTGCTGATGTAAATATTAAAGCTAACTCTGGAGCAACAGCTTTAAGCCTCGCCTCAGAAAATGGGTTTCCTGGTATTGTTAAGTTACTTAAACAATCTGGAGCGAAATAATAATACCTAAATTGAGCGATTTTATTAAAAGAACCTTCTGGATTCCCGCCTTCGCGGGAATGACAGTTTCACCCGATAAGTGTTTTAGTCATGCCTGCGGAGGCAGGAATCCAGTGCCTTTAAAAGCAATTATCATTAAGAATCGCTCAATTTAGGTAACACAAAGTCACAATAAGAAAAAGGGCTGCTTAACTCCTATATAGCTATGGCAGTTATTGTACAAGATCTTTGGGTCATGGCAAAGACTTGATCGTTTAATTCTTTCGAGAGAATCTGTTGTTACAACATTTACCATGCTTTTTTTATTTTTCTATAAAAAAGAGAGTCTGCGTTTAAGAAATAATAAGGCTTGTGTAAAGCACCGCAGCAGAAATCGGGATGTCTTTTTTATGAGATATTATAGCCTCAGATTCTTTGGGCATTGTATTCTTAGCGTTAGGGTTTATTTTACAAATCGCATCAAATCTTATTTGCTTTTGTGAAGAATAGTAAAACCATTAAAATCAGCCCAAAAGCAATTCACCTTTTAGAGCAGGGAAGATGCAGAATCTAACCCTCAAGCCTTTTTATGGATTCTCCGAACAAATCTAAGAAATGCCGCATAATATTGACAAATATTTAAATATTGCTATATTCTTATACCAAGGGGGATAACATGGGGAAATTAATCGTTGAGCTTCCAAATGAAGTGCATAGAGAATTAAAAAAGAAAGCCGCTGACAGACATAAAACAATCAAAGATATTATCACCTGTCTCGTTGGTAATTATCTGCATACAGAGGAAAGACAAGAGGCAGTTATAAAGAAAACCAGCCTTTGCGGTAAATGGAGTGATGAGAAAACTGCAGATGAAATTATAAGAGACATCAAAACCCATAGACGGTGGTTTGCAAAAGAAAGAAATTAATAAGGACAAAAATTTATCCGTAGTAGATGAGCTAAAGAACAATATACAAGTAATCCATACGGGCGAAGGGGTCTCCTATACATATGGGAAGGTAAAAGCTGAATTAGAAGCTAAAGGACAATCACTTGATGATGCCGACCTTTTCATAGCAAGTATTGCTTTAATAAATAAAACCACACTTGTTACAAACAATATAAAACATTTTAAGATTATCCCCGGTCTCAAGATAGAAAACTGGAAGTAAAGGCTGTCTCCTTATTTGCGAAAGGAAAATCTCTACTTTACCTCAGCTGTTATCTGCTTAACCCCTACATAGCTATGGCAGTTATTGCAGGAGGTCTTTGGGTCATGGCAGTCAAGGCATGTCTCGTTTTTGTCAGTCATAAGGGCAGGGTTGTTCGTGCCTGTGACAAGGGTAGGGTGATAAGCCCTCCAGTAATCAAGTCCCTTAAGACTGCTTTTGAATAATTTACTTACTGCAGGGAATGTTGCATTTGGGCTTTTTAAGTCTGCGGTATGAGACTCAGGAGGCTCCGGAGCCTCAATAATTATTGCCAAAGGGCCTTTGCCGTCTCTTACAGGCTTTTCAACCTTATTACATCCAAAGCTAAATGCCACTGCAAATAAAAGGAGAGGTATTGTAAATTTGAAATTTGAAATTTGAAATTTGAAATTCACGCTACACCCCCTCCTTTGCCCCGAGGACAATGGCATTGCTTATAAGCTGATGCACCCCGCCAACCTCTTCCATATCATATTTATAGTAAGGGAGTATCTTTGTAAACTGCGCCTTGCATATAGCGCATATAAGGGCAAGGAAATTAACGTTATGTTTCTCCTTAACATCCTTATATGCCTGCATCCTTGTAACAGCAGCCTTAAGCCTTAAGTCAATAAGCTCATCAGTAAGAAGCCCGCCGCCGGCTCCGCAGCAGAATGTCTTCTCTTTAATAGTCCCTTCAGGCATATCAAAAAACTTGTTGCAAGTAAGGTTTATTAGCTCTCTCGGCATGGTAAACTGGTCACCGGGGGTATCGCCCATCCTTGAGCCCCTTGCAACATTGCATGAGTCGTGAAATGTTACGGTAAAGTTGTCATTGGCAGACTTATCAAACTTAAAGGCTCTTTTTTTTGCAAGGTCAAGGGTGAACTCACAGATATGCTGAGGCACCTTATATCTTGAATCAAGGAAATCAAAAGGCCCGTTAAGCGTATTGCTGAATGAATATAAAACCCTCCATGCATGTCCGCACTCCCCTATTATCACACGCTTTACCTTTAACTGTCTTGCCATATCCCATATGCGTTTGTTTATTGCCTTCATATGCGCGTAATTTCCGACAAATAATCCAAAGTTTGCAGCCTCAGATGCATAGGAGCTTAAAGTCCAGCTGACACCTGCCTGATGAAAGACCTTTGCATAACCTGTAAGGGATTCAATATGAGGGGTTGCAAAAAAATCAGCAGAGGGCGTTACAAGAAGTATATCAGCCCCTTCAACATTAAGAGGAAGTTTTACGTCCGCTCCTGTGTTCTCTTTTATCTCTTCCTCAACAAAATCAAGCGTATTTCTGAGCGCCGGCTCTGTCAGCCCGAGGTTGTTTCCTATAGTTTCTGCCTTATTTATAATCTCAAGAGTATATTTAGAACCTATCCCTATGGAGTCCATAATCTCCCTTGCAGCATAGGTTATCTCTGCCGTATCAATCCCGTAAGGGCAGAACACAGAGCAACGCCTGCATCCTGAGCACTGATAATAGTAAGTTGCCCACTGCTCAAGCATCTGTTCTGTCAAATCTTCAGCGCCTGCCAATTTTCTGAAAAGCTTCCCGCCGGTGGTAAAGTATCTTCTGTAAACACTGCGCATCATCTCCTGCCTGTAAACAGGCATATTTCTTGGATCGCCTGTGCCGATAAAGAAATGGCACTTGTCAGTGCATGCGCCGCACCTTACGCATATATCAAGGAAGAGCCTTACAGAGCGGTACTTTTTAATAACTTCCGCCATCTTTTCAAGGAATCTCTCCCTCCAGTCAGGCGGCCTTTCCGAGGGAAAGTTAAGCTTCTGCATCAAATCAGGCTTTGCAGGTATTACCCTCTGATCCTTTGATGCGCCATATTGTACTTTTGGTATCTCTATCTTCCCTCCTAATACAGGAGCCTCAACCTTGCCTGCCATCTCTTCTCTCCTCTACTTTGCCCAGGGAGCCACATGTCTGACTTCCCTTGGATTATCTGTCTGCGCCCTTGTGGGACTCATCAGCACTCCCCATGCATGCAGCAGCTTGCTAAATGGGAAATATATCACGAGTATTGCAGCTAAAATAACATGAATTAAAAATACAGGGCTATGAGGCACAGGGGCAGGGCTTAATGTAACAAGCCCAAGCATAAATGCCTTAACATCCACAAGATTAGTCCTTAAAAAATACTTCAATATTATCCCTGTAAGCCCGATGCCAAGCAGGAGAAAGAGTACAAAATAGTCCTGAAATAATGAAATAACCGCCATCCTGTCATTTAAGAATCTTCTTACAATCAGGATTAAAAGTGCAAAAGGAAACAGATGCGCAGCAGCTAAGCCAATCTGCTGAACTGCCATTACAAATCCGGGCACAGGGTATGTTACGAAACGTACGTGTCTAAAAAGTATGAAAAACAAAGAGACATGAAAGAACCATCCGCCGACCCATAGGATCTTCTCTGCCACACCGCCGCGAAGAAGGGTTCTAAAGAATAAGATCTCAGGAAGAAGCCTAAAAACAACCCCTATAGAGGTCTTGGGCGCCGGAGTGCCTGGAATCTTCAGAGGAGAGGGAGTATTAAAGTACTGCACAATCCTGTATAAAAGGCCTCCAATAAATATTGAGGCTGCTGCATAAGCAAGAAGGTTAAAAACTATGCTCAGTGTATCCATGATAAGTGCTCCCTGTGTTTAGCTTTTGACAAAAAATTATAAAACTTCCAAGTGCAAATTTGTAGTAAATTTTTTTAATAAAGGTATAATATCTTGATGAGCAATCTCTCAAAGGAAACCAGTAAGATACAAGGCATGTTTTCTTCCATTGCCCCAAGGTATGACTTGCTTAACAGGGTTTTGAGTTTTGGCATAGACATATACTGGAGGAAATTTGCAGTAGGGATGCTTCCGATAGTAAACAATGGAAGGCTTCTTGATGTTGCTACAGGCACGGCTGATGTTGCTATGGAGATTATAAGACAGAATCCATCAAAGAACTTAAATGTTACGGGCGTGGATTTCAGCGCAGGGATGCTTGAGCTTGGGGAACAGAAGGTTGAAAAATCAGCATACGCCAAAAATATAAATCTTCAGTTTGGAGATGTAAATTCCCTGCCATTTGAGGACAACACATTTGACGGCGCAATCATAGCCTTTGGTATTCGCAACATCCCTGACTATAAAAAGGGGATTAGCGAGATGGCAAGGGTCATAAAAGATGGCGGAAGGGTAGTGATATTAGAATTCACAAATACACGCAGCCATTTTCTCAAACCTTTCTATCAGTTTTATCTTACAAAGATTCTCCCGTGGATAGGAGAGATTGTCTCAGGCAGAAAAGGCGCATACAAATATCTTTCCTTGTCTGTAATGGACTTCCCTGACGCAGAGGCACTTACAGGAATAATGCAGGACGCCGGGCTAAGAGAGGTTAAATACCATCTTCTGACATTTGGGACAGTGGCAGTGCATGTAGGGATAAAATAATATATCTATGGCTTGCCGCCTTTTGTAAAAGGCGACTTATCTCTTACTTCAAGCACATTAACCAGATAGCCGAAGGGATAATCAGGCTGATAGAGATGAAACTTGTCAAACTCAAAAAGCTTCCTTGAGGCAAGAAGGAATCTGTAATAGGGGTTTCCCTTATCAAGAATCTCTGCCCTGCCGTTTACCTGAAAGCTTATATACTGCATGCCTCCTTCCGCCGGCATCATACCGACATATAAAAGGCTTGTATAAGGCTCTTCCTTAAGGTTTTGAAATGCCCTGCCTTCAAATATCTCAAGCCCGCCAAGGAGTGTTGCATCAAAATTCTCCACGTCTCCGTAGAGCTTATTCATCGCCTCAATCCTCTTATTAAGGCTGTCCTCCCATGACATTGTGCGAGCCTCTGCAGCAACGCCCTCAAAGATATCAATATAGTCGTTTAGGTATTCTTTTTTGGGTATAAGGCCTATGCCCTTGACAGTCATGTTAACAGGAAATGGCTCGCCTTTCCGCCATGTTGCCATTACAGGCAGATGCGCAGAAAAGTAACGCATAGGGCTGCCGGCCTTCATCTCACTAAGAAACTTGATTCTTGAAAAAGCAAGCCACTTAAGAAAATGAGAAGGAATTGCCCTTACATTAACTTTTGCCTCATATGGATAACTTGTCTCTTCCATCTTTTTATACTTAATGCGCTCCCGGCCTTAGTTTTTTTACTTCATCTATGAACTCTTGAGTTATAAAACTTATACCTTTTTCCTTTGCCTTTGCCTCAATAATCTTTATGACCATATTCTGCATAAATGCCGGCACCTTTAAAATCCTCTTCTTTGCATCTTCATCCCACATAAGCTCTGACCGTGTTGTATCGCCAAGAGACACAGCAGCCTTCCCTGTTGGGGTATAAAGGCACAATGAGTCCTCTGCCATGAAATCGCCTGATTCTGAATAAGCCCTTGCCCTGCAGCCGCCGCATATCTCTGCATACTCGCACCTGCCGCATCTGCCGCTATAGCGGCCTTCCCTTAACTGCTTTAGATACAGAGACTCATCCCATATGCTTAATAAAGATTTCTCTTTTATATTCCCAACACTCATATCCATATACGGACAGGGGGTAATGTTTCCCTCAGGGGCTATCCTCATATAATGCCTTCCTGCAAGGCATCCCCTCGTGCCTTCAGGTATATCATATCCCCCTTCATAGAGGAGTCGGTAGATATGAGGAGCGCACCTTGCTTTTACCATCAGCCACTTTTCTGTCTTTGATAATTCAACGATCTTTCTTAAGGCCTCTTCATAGTTATAACTTGTTATATCTGTCTTCATTGCCTTGCCGGTACATACAAGAAAGAAGAAGTTCACTGCCTTTACAGACATGGAGGAGGCAAACCCTATGAAGCCCTCAATCTCGTGGAAGTTCTTATCTGTGAGTGTTACGTCTATCTGTGTTTCTATGCCAAGCTCCCTTGCGTGCCTTAAGGCGCTGACAGACATCTCCCATGCGCCCTGAAGGCCGCGGAATGAATCATGATAGCTGTTTGATACAGAGTCTATACTTATCCCCACACCCTTTAATCCTGCTCGCTTAAGCATCTGAAGGTTCTCTTTTGTAAGTAGCGTGCCGTTAGAGCCAAGCACTGTAATAAAACCTGCGCGTGAGGAGTATTCAACTATTTTAAATATGTCCTTCCTTAACATTGGCTCCCCTCCTGTAAGGATGAGCATCAGGGGGGTATTCAGAGAGGAAAGCTCGTCTATAACATGAAGAGCTTCATCAGTTGTGAGTTCCGAGTCCTTAGTTGTAAGTTCTGAGTTAGCGTCTATGTAGCAGTGCGGACAGAGAAGGTTACATCTCTTTGTTAAATTCCATGAAACTATGTATGGCGTATACTCTCTCATTGACTTTGCAATCTGCCTACTGCTTACTACTTACTGCCTACTGGTGTTACAGCTCCCAGCCCTTAAACTCCTCATGGCGTGCAACAACAACGCTGCATGGGGAAAACCTCAGTACATTCTCTGTAACAGAGCCTATATTTGCGCCGTCTGCAAAATGCCTTCCGGTTCTTCCTGTAAATATAAGGTCAGCATTTATCTCCTTTGCATAGTCGCAGACCTTTCTGTATATAAAGCCTTCAAGCACCTTTCTGTCAGTAATAAAAGAATTATCGCTGTTAAAGACCGTCTTTTCCGCCTTCTCTATTATCATAGAGCCTACCCGCGCAAGGCCTTTGTCTATAAACTCATCATGTATCTTCTCCTGCTCCTTTGAGTTAAAGTTAAAGCCTTCTTTGTTTATAACAGACTCCTTCAGCCTCTCAAATACCTCTTTGTGCAATGCTGAATCAAATACATAGACCATGTGAAGCTCTGCATTATATCTCTCTGCAAAAAGCCTTGCCATCCTAAGCGCCCCTATGGAGGATGAGCTTCCGTCAAGGCATACAACCATACGGGGATTTCCAAGGTTAACAGGTTTCTTTACTACAAGAAAGTTCCTGTCATTATCCCTTATTATCCTCTGGCATACACTTCCAAGGAATCCTTCGCTATTGCTGTTAAATCCGTAGGAGCCAATAATAACAATATCTCCGCCTTCTTCAGCGATGATATCATTTACCACCCTGAAGTTCTTGCCCTCTCTTACCACTGTCCTGAAACCCACATCCATGACCCTAAAGGCCTTCTCAAGGGGCTTAAGATAGGAGAGCGATATCTTCTCCATGCCGATATTTATAAGGTCTTTATGCACCTCTCTCTGCTTCTGCAGTATCTCTTCTTTCTGATATTTCTGAGGAAGCGTCGGCTCCATTATCCTGAAAGCGCCCTCGTGCATTATGGCGTTATAGCCGTGTATGCCTACAACCTCGGCTCCAAAGGTCTTTGCAAGATTAAGGGCTGCCTTTGAGCCTGCCAAAGACATATCGCTGTTGTCAAAACAAAGGATTATCTTCTTCATTTCTTTGCCTCAGATGAAAAAACTTTACTGATATTGTATTTTTAAGCCTCTTTTAAGTCCATGAGCCTTATCATATAGGGTATCAAAGTATCAGAGTGTCAAAGGGTCAGAGCAAACATAACACCTATAATCTTTGACACTCTGACACTCTGATACCCTGACACTTACTTTATGCCACAGCCGTCTTAACGCAATCAATCAGCGTCCTTACTTCCCTGTCTTGCAGAGTCCTTGCATCAAAGAGTATTGCGTTATCCTTGACCCTTACTATTACAGGCGGCGTGCCGTCTCTTAAGTTACCCTCTATTTTGCTTACAGGGATTTTAAAAGGCTTAAACAATACCACAAAGGTAGGGAAATCTATCTCAGGAAGCGAGCCTCCCCCTGCCCGTGAGAGGTCTTTTTTTATCTCAATTGCTGCCTTGCTGCCTATGGTTTTCTTTAAAAGATTATAAATCCTTCCCGCCCTTCTTCTTATTGACTCAAGCGGCTCTGTAAGCATCCTCAAAGTAGGCACCTCCCTAACAGCCCTATCCTCATCAATATACTGCATCATAGTTGCTTCAAGCGCTGCAAGGCTCAGCTTATCTATCCTCATTGCCCTTAAAAGCGGATTCTTCTGAATCTTCTGAATTAATTTCTCCCTGCCAAGTATTATGCCTGCCTGCGGCCCGCCAAGGAGCTTATCGCCGCTGAATGTGACAATATCCACACCTGCCTTGATAATCTGCTGAACTGTTGGCTCTCCTGATACTCCGTATTTTGCGAGGTCTACCATACAGCCGCTTCCAATGTCTGCCATTACAGGAATCTTATACTGCCTTCCAAGCTTAACAAGCTCCTCTGCAGTGACCTCCTCAGTAAAACCCATGACCTTATAATTGCTCTGGTGAACCTTAAGAAGAAGCGCAGCCTCCCCGCATAAGGCATTTTCATAATCAGCAAGATGGGTCTTGTTTGTCGTCCCTACCTCCCTGAGAATCGCCCCGCTTGCCTTCATTACCTCCGGTATCCTGAAAGAGCCGCCTATCTCTACAAGCTCTCCGCGGGATACAACAACTTCTCGCTCCTTTGCAAATGTATTAAGGCATAGAAGCACTGCTGCGGCATTGTTGTTTACTACAAGAGCATCCTCTGCCCCGCTTAATTCCCTGAGTACCTCTTTTATATGGGAGTACCTCTTTCCCCTTTTGCCTTTTTTAAGGTCATATTCAAGATTTGAATAACTCCCTGCAGTCCTTGCGATATTCTCAATCGCCTTATCAGAAAGGACTGACCTTCCGAGGTTTGTATGGATTATCACACCTGTGGCATTTATCAAAGGGGTCAGCTTGTATGAGGAATTAAGCCTGATGGCATTCACAATCTCAGGCGAGATTCTATCAATATCTAACCGGGGCGTCAGGCCGTTTAGTATCTCTTTTCTTTTTTGCTCAAGCACCCCTCTTATGGACTTAAGTATTATCTTTCTTGGATAATCCCTAAGCCATTCAATGCCATAGGCGCTCTTTAAGATTTCGTCAACAGAAGGGATTTCTGAAAAGAGTTTTTGATGAGGCATATTGAAGGCGCTACCATTTTAACTTTTTTAGAAAGTTCTTATTCTCCAAAAACCATCTGACAGTATTTTCTACGCCGTCTTCAACAGAGGTCTTTGGCTTCCAGCCAAGGAGCTTCTTCGCCTTCTCTATATGAGCCCATGTTGCCTTAACATCAGCAGGGTGCATTGGAAGGCTTTTCACTTTTACTTTTTTGCCGAGATGCTTTGCAAGAAGCCCGATTACATAATTGAGCTTTACGGGATGATCGCTTCCAAGGTTTATTATCTCATAGCCGACTGGCTTAAGCGCCCTTATTGTGCCGTCTGCAATGTCATCAATATAGGTAAAGTCTCTTGTCTGGCTTCCGTCTCCAAAGAGCGGGATTGGTTTCCCCTCGTCTATATTTTTAACAAACTTAAATATGCTCATATCAGGCCTTCCAGCAGGGCCATAAACAGTAAAATACCTTAACACGCTTACATCAAGTCCATAAAGATAGTGATAAGAATAACATAGCGCCTCAGCGCCTTTTTTCGTTGCAGAGTACGGTGCAAGCGGGCTGTCTGTCTTTGCGTCTTCTTTAAAGGGCATCTTTACAGAGGCATAAAGGCTTGAAGTGGATGCTAAGACAAATTTTTTAACTTTAAAGTCCTTGCAGCATTCAAGGAGGCTTAGGGTGCCTTTTGTGTTTGTGTCAAGGTAAACCCAAGGGTTTTCCACAGAGGCCCTCACACCTGCCCTTGCAGCAAGATTAATAACAGCGTCTATTTTATTCTTCTTAAAAACCTCTCTTATTTTTTTATAGTCTGCAATATCAAGCTTATAGAATTTAAATTTAGGGTTTTTACTGAGGGTGCTAAGCCTCCATCTCTTAAGCGCAGGGTCATAATAGTTATTCATATTGTCAATTCCAATGACCTGCTTATTCTGCCTAAGGAGCATCTGTGAGACCTTCCAGCCTATGAAACCTGCACAGCCTGTAACAATAATGTTTTTCACTAAAGCCTCCAGTAATTAAATCCGGCCTTTTGCGCCTTGTCTTTATCAATAACTGATTTTATGTCTATAAGCACAGGCCTGCCGTTACAAAGTTTCTTTAAATCCTTAAGAGAATAATTGCAATACTCCTTGTGTTTTACTGCCAGGATGATGCCGTCAAAAGGTTTTTTATCTTCTGGTTTTTTCAGAAGGGACAAATTGTACTCCTCAAAAACCTCTTCTGGTATTGCATAAGGGTCATGAACAAACACATCAACCCCGTAGTCTTTCAGGTTATTGTAAATATCAATCACACGCGTATTTCTTATATCGCTTATATTTTCTTTAAACGTAAGCCCAAGGATAAGAACCTTGCTGCCTTTAACAGAGCGGTTAGAGCCTATAAGCTGTTTTACTGTATGCTCTGCAATGTATTTGCCCATATTGTCATTAATTCTTCTTCCTGAAAGTATTACTTCGGGATGATAACCAAGAGACTGCGCCTTGAAAGTGAGATAGTAAGGGTCAACTCCAATGCAATGCCCTCCGACAAGACCAGGCTGAAACGGAAGGAAGTTCCATTTTGTCCCTGCAGCTTTAAGCACCTCCCCTGTGTCAATTCCCATTCTATTAAAGATAATGGCAAGCTCATTAACAAGGGCAATGTTAAGGTCTCTTTGAATGTTTTCAATTACCTTTGCTGCCTCTGCAGTCTTTATGTCAGGGGCTTTATGAATGCCTGCCTTTACCACAGAGCCATAAACCTTTGAAAGTATTTCAAGCGTCTCCTTGTCCTGTCCTGATACGACTTTTATAATGCCCGTAATGCCGTGGACTTTATCCCCGGGGTTTATTCTCTCAGGGGAATAGCCAACCTTAAAGTCTTTTCCGCACTTCATGCCTGAAAACTTTTCAATGATAGGAACGCAGAAGTCTTCTGTTACTCCGGGATAAACTGTTGACTCATAAGCAACTATAGCGCCCTTTTTAAGGTTTTTGCCCACAAGCTCAGAAGCGCCTTTAAGCGGGGAGAGGTCAGGGATTTTATGATGATCTATAGGAGTTGGGACAGCAACAATTATTATTGATGCCTCTTTAAGCCTGTCAGGGATATTTGTAAAATCTATTTTTGAAGATGTGAGCTCTTTTTTGGAGTACTCTCCGTTAATATCAACCCCACGGGAGAGCTCCTCAATGCGCTGCTTTTTGACGTCAAAGCCGATAATGTTAAAGACCTTGGATAGTTCAAGGGCAAGCGGCAGGCCGACATAGCCTAAACCAACAACAGCAATTGTCCTTTTGTTCTTTAAAGTTTGCTTTGGCATAACTATAGATGTGCTCCTTATGGTAATGAGTTAAAGCTTATTGGTTTGTTATTTTACCGTAAAAACAAAGGAAAAAACAATCCGATTCCGGGATTAATGTGTCATTATTACGAAGTACAACATCCTGATTCACCTTCTTTGAAAAGTTCGGCTGCGGCAAGAAGACGCGCCTTTCTGAATGCTTACCTGAAAAATAAAATCTCTGTATTTTATGTAACACACCTCACAAGCTATGTGAAGAACCCTGCGGCAGAGACCGCAGGGCGTCAAAAGTCAAACATCCTCAACTGCCCAAGATCCTTCTCTCTGCCTTGGTTCTTTATGTATTTCTCAATCACTCCCTTATTACCTTTACCGCTGATCGTTGCTATGTAGTACCCATCTGTTCAGAACTCACCGTTATTTGAATGTGATAGTAACACTCCGATATATTGTGATACCATCGCCATATATCATGGTCAAGCTTTACCATCCCGTTACTATTCTATCAGTCTACAGGTCTTTCCCCCACTATAACTCTACATACATCGGATCCTGCGGCAGAGACCGCAGGGTGTGTTAATTATGAACATTCTGAATTAGAAGGATAAGGTGAGTTAATATATATAATCCCTGCGCCACCCCATATATCAGTACTTCTAAAATTATGAAACACTGGATAGTATTCTGTCTGGTTTTTTATTGCGGTGCCTGAATGTAGATAAGTTGCAGAAACATGCGTCCACAAACCAAGGTTGTCTTGCTTTGCCCATGTAGTATAGTTACTATAGCTAAACTGATAGTCACTAAGAATGTATAATGCCCTTAAAGATGCGCCTGCGGAGGGATTTGAAACAGCGTAATTATATACTGTAGAAGAAGCATTCTGCGGGTTAGCAGCAGAAGAAAATCTAATGTAACTGTTTGTCGGGTTATGGGGATATATATCCCATTCAGGTATCCCATTATGATCTGTATCTACTTGTGCTATTGCCTCAGGACTTCCCGCGTTATACCATGCCCCATAAAGACATATCTTATCCGTATTGTTAAAAATATCTACAGGAGTAGGCTCGCTTATGTCCTTAAAGCCTACCGCCACAGCGCCATCCTCGCGGCCAAATTTTCCTTTATATACTACCTGCAGATAAATGTCTGTAGCCCAAAGAGGGACTGGATTTGCAGTTAAATCAAATGTAAGCTCTACCGGCGTATCCTTTGGAATTGAACGTCTATTGCTTGCCTCCGGAATTACTATGTAGGAAAAATCATTCGTTGTTGAAACAGGGCTTGATTGAAAAGGATCTTGAATGGCAAGTTTATATTTCACAACAAGTTCAATACTGCCATCATTCATATCTTCACCTGTGGAGGTTGTATTCTTGGCAAGAAGATTAATGCTCGTAAAGCCTGTTTTATCAGCGCTAATAAGAGAATATACGCCCGTGTTCGGAAGTGTTATCTCTATATTGCCCCTGAAGAAATAATTCAACAGCCCCGCTGAGTAGCCTACGGCGCGGGGGATGAGAAGGGAGGCGTAGTCTTCATGGCATTTTTCATCACGATAAAACGTCCTGTGATAAAGTGATATAAAAGGGTTTATATACTTTGTAAAGTAACCCGGTCTTACAAAGTGTTCGATAAATTCACCATCTCTTTCTTTTTTAATCCAGAAACTTGTATCAGGAATATTGTCTTCTCCAATTACAACTTTCGGAAGTTTGTTCTGGTCTATATAACTCTGAAGGTCTGTGCTTGATTTCTTAGGGTATGGGAAATAGTGCTTATGGTCTGTAGAGTAACTCTCTACTGCAAATATTGTATCATCGCTGAAAAAGTTCGCATTAGTATATTCCGCCAACCCTTGATTAATGCCAGCCGAAGCATTGAGCCCATCATATTGGTCCGTATCAAGAAACAAAGCTGAAGGTGTAAGATTTCTCGTAGAATAAGATGGGTCTAATGTATATTGCGAGGGGTTAAGAGATAGGGTTGGGAAAATAGGATTTAATGCAAGTGAATTTATAAAGCTTTGGTTTTTCTTAGCCCATTTTTCAAAGCCTATAGGTGTTCCCACCCCGCTAAATGTATCCTCTGGGTGTGCATCATTTCTCACATGGTCAGGCTGCGCAGCGTCCTGTATAAGATGCATCTGGTGACCAAGCCCCCTAGAAGTCCTTGCAAAGTATTCTTCTCTTTTTGTCTTATCAGGCGCAACTACTGTCCCTGTAAAGTCTCTTCCAGTTAAGGCAATGTAATAATACTCTCTTATCTTTTTCCATGACCAATCTTTTTCCGGAAAGTTTTGCTGATTAGCTCCATCCTGCGCCCATAAAAGGGATGATTCTCCTGTCCAAAAATCATTTAATCCAGCTTGTGTCCAGAGTTTCAAAGGATTGTGAAAATGATTATATGAACGGGTTGTGCCGAGGATTGGGAAGTAGGGGGCTTGCTTATCTTCAAGCTCAGCACCTTCTCGAAGCCAGTCGAGGATAGTTTTAGTTGCATTCCATTTCAACGGTTCCTTAACTCCCCGCTCAAATCCAAGGTTTTTTAAATAGTCGCCTTTAGTCTTGCTTAACACGGAGTTTTCTGCTGCAAATTGCGAAAGGTCTTTGTGTGTAACTTTATCATCCCAAGATAGGGCAATATTATTCAAAACAAAACCGAACAGGATAAACAATGTTAGGCTGATGTGCATTTTCTTCATTTTTCGCACTGTCCTCCTTCTAAATCGTAAGGTTTATGTCCTTGTTCCAATAATTCTTTATTGACTTCCTTCGGTAGTAGTTTTATGTTTTTGGGGAGGCAAGAATGAGTTATGTTTTCTTTTTTGTCATATCTCTCTCCAACATAAAAATCAGGGGGCCCCTGCTTTCTCCTCTCCTCCATCGTCAGCTTCTTGAGAGGTATAATAGCTTTATCCCCTTCCCATTTGATTCTCTTACTAAGGAGGATATCTTCTTTCAGAGATATCCATGGCATCAGGCCAAGGTATTCATATCCTGCCTTAAAAATAATTACATCCATAGGCTCAAGATTGCTTAATATCTTTAATCCCTTCCCTGATATTTCAAATTCTCCATTCTTATCTGTTACTGTCTCCTTTGCATCATAAAAATCATGAGTTCCTCCCCCGGGAGTAATTGTCACAGTATTCCATACGCCAAGCACTACTACGCCCTCAATCGGCTGTTTTGTATCTGCATCTATAACTTTGCCTTTGTATGAGCCATCATAGCGAAATGGATAGGCACAGCCATGAAGAAAGAATGAAATTGCAAGCAATAAAATTATAAGCCTCTTCATAATAATTCCTCGTTTTTTAATTAAAATTTATGTATTTTCCATATGTCTTTATCATCTACTACAAAATAAATGTAATAAGTTATGTCAATCGCTTGCCCTGCATATACCTCATTTCTCCTGATACGGTATTTGGCCATAGTGCCTTCAGAATAAACAAGCTGGATATCCTGCATATTCTGGGTAATTTGTGGCAGGTTGCTATAAAGAGCAGTAAATGTGTCATTGTAAAGTTGTTTAGATTCTTCAGTGTAATAGTTTAACGCCCCATTAACATCCTTGTTCACCAGCGCTGTCTTCATCGCATTCCATTTAGCCTTCAGCAAATTATCCAGTTGGTTTTTATTCAATACAACAACCGCAACAGTATCCTGATAAGTGTTTGAATCTGGTCCTGTACTATTAGCAGTAAAATAATATATTCCTTCTGCTGTTAGTTTTATCTTATGTTCATCTGCGCTTGAGGATAATGTCTCAGGCTGCGCTGGTCCTGTGTATGTGATAGTTGAACTGGCAATACTGAATGAACCGTCTATTTTTAATGTCACTTCAAGAGGCGATATGCCTGATTCAGGATTGGCTGTTATGTTTATATAACTCCCAGTTGTGACTGCGTTTACTGTTATTGAGCTTGAAGCAGTATTACCCGCTGTGTCAGTAGCAATAACGGTAATAGTATTTGAGCCTTCTGTTAATGAAACATTGTTTACAATAAACTGGCTACCATATACTGTTGCAGGTATTCCGTTCACAATAACCCCTGTTTCATTGCCTGTTGAATTGATTATAGCTCCCC
>JACQXF010000143.1 GCA_016208855.1 Nitrospirota bacterium
CGAAGAAGCGGCCTTGTCGGGCTAACCGATGTTTACAGTTGTTCTTTATAACTATACGAACCGCCGTATGCCGAACGGCACGTACGGTGGTGTGAGAGGACGGTAGGTGAAATAATCACCTACCTCCTACTCGATTATTCCCCGGGTGTAGGGGGTTGTTAATTCCCCTCTATCAAGAGGGGATTAAGGGGTGTGTAACCCCTCTTTGGAAAAGAGGGGCAAGGGGAGATTCTTAGAAAAATAAATAACCAATATTTCACATACACAAAGGAGGAATGAATATGTATAGAACAAGGCTAATCAAGATCATTTTGTTAACAGCGGTGGTTGTTTTATTTTCAGTTGTGGCGTCACACGCTGTAACTGTCCCGCAGATGATCAACTACTCAGGCACGTTGAATGGCATAAACGGCAATCCGGTGGCCAACGGCAATTATAGCATGGAGTTCAGGATTTACAACGTGGCGTCAGGCGGTGTTGCGTTGTGGACGGAGAAGTGGGACACGACGACGAGTCAGGTTGCGGTTGTCAGCGGGACTTTCAATGTGATGCTTGGGGCTATTGATAAGGTGAACAATCCCATCCCGGCGAATTTCTTTCAGGAGAATCCGGAGACCTTTCTTGGGATAAAGGTAGGTAATGACTCGGAGATGCTCCCGCGTCAGAAGATTACGAGTGTTGGATATGCGCTTTCCGCATGGAACGGAGTTCCTAAAGGCGGGATAATCATGTGGAGCGGGGCGATAACCGATATTCCTGCGGGATGGGCGTTGTGTGATGGGTCGAATGGTACGCCGAATTTGAGAGACAGGTTTGTTGTGGGCGCGGGGAGCGGGTATGCAGTTCATGCGACAGGGGGTACAACGACAAATAATATTAGCCATACACACTCCGGACCAAGTCATCAGCATGGTATTTTTGGAAATGATTTGAATCATTACCATGGAGTTAATGGTCATACTCATGACTATATTGGTTCAACCGGGATTTCTCCTCAAAGACGGGATGCGAGTACATCTGGGTCTACTGATTTTTCGGACAGAGACCACACTCATAGTTATTCTGGCACAACGGATGCAGGAACTTTGTATGCTACGAAATGGGCTTCTGAACAAGGTTTTAATTTAAATCATAATCATGGTGGGGCAACAGATGCTAATGGTACTGGCCAAACGGGATCGGAAGGATCAACTTCACTCGAAAACAGACCGCCTTATTACGCGCTGGCGTTTATTATGAAGCTGTAGGATTGAAGGGGTAATTTATGAATTGCCTCTACAAATTCAAAATTGAAGATTCAAGATTCAAAATTAAGAAAGGACTGGATGCCGGATCGAGTCCGGCATGACGGAAACAACATGATTAGTCAGATGATGCAGGGAGATAAAGCTTGAGCCAATCAACACGTTTAAAGTCTGAATCGTTTGAGGCGATACTGGCAATACCGATGTCTTCCATTATTTTGAGGGTGAGGGCATCATTGGATAAAAAGCCGTATTTTGTTTTATTAAACTGGCTGGCTTCGATAACCTTTTGCGTTATCCGGACTATTTCAATATTAAGTCCCGCAATTTTATTCGGCACGGTTAAATGCTTCGTTAATTGTTTAACAATGTCAGGATGCTGCTTCAGATATTTCGGAAGATTCCTGATCTCTATAGCAAGAACGGATGATGCTTCTACCATCATGAGACGGTGGGATGCTTCCATTATGATCCCGGCTGAGGTAACTCCATGAATTTGAGACATCTCAACCCTGTAAAGAAAATCGGTGCAGGATTTGTTGAATTTAGAGCCGTTGGAGAAGTGATATACAAATACATTTGTGTCAATGAACACCTTGGAGCCGGCTTCTATTTCATGAAGAAACAATTGTTAAGCCTCTTCTGGAAGAAACTCAGGTTCAAGGGCAATGTCATCAACACTCTGTTTGTTCCTTGCCGGAATAGTGCCGCTTGTTGCAAAGGCAATGCTCTCAGTTTCCTCAAAAGTAAGATGTACTTTAGTATGCTCTTTCATTTCAACTGTGGAGATCGGCTTAAAAACACCATCTTCAAAAACTGCATCAATTACTTTAGGCATAATTGGATTACCTCCCTGATAAATCAAATTTACCATATGAGTATTTTTATGTCAAAAAAGATCGTTTGCAAAATCCCCCTTCATCCCCCTTTGTCAAAGTGGGAGATAAGAAAAACAAGGTTTCGGACAAGCCGGAATGACGGGAAAGAAGGGAATCAGGATTTGCTTATGATGGCTAAGAACTTTGATAGAGAGATGACTTTGACGCTGTGTTGTGAGAGGAACGAGGAGACTTTTCTGTCGAACTTTATATCATCATCTCTTGTGACAAGGTATTCTGCTTTCCCTTTGATCGCAGTTTCAATGACAAGGTCATCATCTTTATCACGGCAAATAGCAATATTCCCTGAAACAGGAACATCTTCTGCCCGGTCTTCAAGGAGAAAAAGCAGTTTGGCAATATCATCATTCTCGATTTTAAACTTGTTCTTAATTTTTGGACGATTGAGCACTTCTGCAAGTTCTTCAAGCATTGGAACGGATATGACAACATTAAAACTGCCTTCCTCAAAAGAGTTTCGCAATTTAGCTGGGAAACCGAAAGGATTGAGCAGGGAAGACACCCAGATGTTAGTGTCAATAACTGCTTTAACGGCGGGCACGCTTTGCCGCCCTGACTTCTTTTATGGCTTCAGCGATATCAGCTTCAATTTCTTCCGGGGAGAATTTTGCGGTTTGTTTATGTATCTTCTTAATGATGCGGTCAAACTGTTTACGCCATTCCTCGTGTGGGATTATCTTTATGGAAACTTTTTCGTGTTCTTTAATTTTTACTTTTTCAAGCGGCTTAAAAACGCCATTTTCAAAAACTGCTTCAATTACTTTAGACATGATTGGGTTACCTCCCTGGTAACTCAAATGTACCATATGGGGAATCTTGCTGTCAAAAATTATTCCCCTCTATCAAGAGGGGGCAGGGGTGTGTATTCCCCTCTTTGGCAAAGAGGGGCGAGGGGAGATTTTCACAATGTCATTCCCGTGAAAACGGGAATCCAGAGGAAGGGCATATTGCAATATGCCCCTACAATATTCTGCATGGTGATGTTATTCGTGCTGACATTTATTCCCTTCGCTCACGCCGACACCCCTGACACGAACATCATCAACATCTACGACTCAAACGGTAATCTTGTCACCGGTGATGGGAACTATTATGAATACAATGATGCAAATCAATTAGTGAGGGTGCGGCAGGGTGACCAGACCGGCGCGGTTGTCGCGGAATATTTCTATGATTATTCAGGACAGCGCATTAAGAAGATTGAAAACGGAGTGACGACTTACTACATCGGCAAACATTTTGAGAAACAGGTCGGCGGAACGGGCGAAGGGAATTCGAGTTACTACTTTGCCGAAGGCGAGAGGGTCGCGAAGAAAGACCCATCGGGTAATATTTACTTCTACCACTCCGACCACCTTGGCGGGACAAACGCGGTCACCGATTCAGCAGGGACAGTGGTTGCAAGGGCTGATTACCTGCCTTTCGGAGAAATGAAACAGGGAAGCACAGGGAATGAGAAGTATTCATACACCGGCAAGGAAAAGGACAAGACCGACCTCTATTACTTTGAAGCCCGTTACAACAGTCCGATGTTCAAGCACTTCACACAGGCGGATGTGGCCTCTCCTGACCTTTCCGACCCGCAGGATTTGAACAGGTATTCGTATGTCGGCAATAATCCGATGAGTTATGTTGATCCGGATGGGTTTAAGAAGAAAAAGAAGGCGAATAAGGTTGTTAAAAAAGCAAAGCAATTAGTCAGTAGTGCAGAAAAAACAATTAATAAAAATATTGCTGTAGCAAAAAAGATAACTGGAAAAGCCATAACGACAGCTGTTGTCTTGTATGTTACAGCTAAAAAACCTGAACTTGGCAAAAAAATATCAGGTCTATTTAAATTTACGGGCTTGCTATCAAACGGTTGGAAAATAAATGACTCAGCTAAAAAAACAGATAAAGCATTCGATAAGCATTATAAAGATATTGTTAAGAAAATTGATAGCAATGAGCCTGTCGATGTTCTTGACACCAGGCCCCAATGGTTCTTTGGAAAAGGAAGGGAAGATATATCTAAGCACGCAGATGGAGTAATACAAAGTGGTGTAGGTATGATCGGCTATTGAGCATTAACAATACATATCTATATTGTGAATATATGATGACATTAAGAGGGATGCCTATAATAATGATGTCACGATCTTTTGATAATATCATGGGTGCCAGCCCTTCTGATAAGGCAGGTGTCGCCGTGAATATGAAACGTCATGCGATATCGTCCGGTATCAATAGAAGACTGTCACTTTTCGTTATTGCGTTGCTATTTTCTGTATTCATCGTCCCATTTGCTCACGCCTCAGAGAAGACGGTCTGGAACGCCTATCAGTCCCCTCTCTTCTCCGGTAGTTACAATTATAACCACTCTATCGTTGTTCCGCCGGGGATTGATGGGCTGTCTCCCAAAGTCTCCATTTCCTACAAGAGCTATCTTGCAAAAAACCGGGCTGGATGGGTCGGCGCGGGATGGGAAGTACCGTCAATCTACATTCAGCGTAATATTCAGAATACGATAACGGATACGAACGATGACACATTTGAGCTCATCTTCGGAGGCGCGAAAAGCGAGTTTGTGTTTGTGCAGGCGGACGGACGCTATCACACTAAGATTGAATCCTATTTGAAAATTGAGAAGAAGATAGGCGCGACAAACGAAAAGGGCGATTACTGGATTGTGACGGCAAAGGATGGGACGGAGTATCGCTTCGGCTATAACCTTGATTCAGAAAACAAGGTCAACTCCTCTGACCTGACTGTTCAATATATCTGGCGGTGGAGCCTTGACAGGATAAAGGACACAAACGGCAACTGCGTCTATTTCACCTATACTGAAAACCCGACTGCCAATGACAAAGGCGCAGTCTATCTGAGCAGGATTGAATACAACAACGATAAGAAGCGGATGATTGATTTCATCCTTGAAAACACAGACAGGCCTGACATATATCAGACAGTTGATCAAGGCTCGGAGATTCAGGAGGCGAGGAGATTAAGCGAGATTCGGATAATAGTTGACGGCTCAACGGTCAAGAAGTTCAGGCTCGAATATTCATACAATGCAGTGCAGAACAAATCCTTCCTCACCTCCATTACAAAATACGGAAGCGACGGGACCACTGCATTGCCTCCGACAAGGTTTGAATACACAACCTATACCGACAGCGTAAGCGGCGAGCAGGCAGACCTGCTTTCAAAGATAACAAGCGAACTCGGCGGAATCACGACAGTTGCCTATACTGGGTCATCAGCAGTCCCGAATACAACCCTTCCGTATAATTACTGGCTCGTCTCGTCTTTAACACTGGACAATGGAATGACAGGCGCTCATGCCTCCACATCCACTCTAAATCTCTCGTATGAAAACGGAGCATATGACCTTATATCAAACGAGTTCAGAGGATTCGGCAAGGTTACGGAGACAAGGGCGGACGGTACAAAGATTACCCACAGCTTTCATCAGGACAATGCAAAAAAGGGCAGGGAATATCAGACACTTGTTACAGATGCGCAGGACAAACCTTATCTTTCAACAGACAGCGTCTGGACGGATTCATTATCCAACGATGTCTATATTGTCCGGCTTCAAAGCACAGAGGAAAAGACATTTGACGGTGTGCCTGATAATCCGAAGATCGTAAAGACAGAATTTCAGAATTTTGACGAGTACGGGAATGTTGGGCTGGCGATTGATCACGGCGATCTTTCCATCAGCGGCGATGAGACGTATTCCTACAGCGAATTTGTCTATAACACTGACCGCTGGATCGTAAACAAGACAAAGCACAGCTATGTCTCAACCGCTCCATGTGCTTCATCAACATCATGTACTTCCAAGCTCAGGGGAAGCTGGTTTTATTACGACGGATGGTTTATCAATGACGGTGTACCATTCAAGGGCAATCTGACAAAAGAGGAGCACTGGAACAATAAGGGGAGCAACCCGGTGATTCAACACCAGTACGATTCATTCGGGAATCTTGTGCAGACAATTGACCCCGCAGGACGTTCAACAAAGATCAACTATGAGACGGTATTCAACACCTTCCCCATAGAAGTGATCAACGCAAAGAACCAGCTTGAGAGAAGAAAATTCAATGCATACGGACAGATGACAGAGCAGACAGACCCGAACGGCAACACGACAACTTATGCTTATGACGTATTGAATAGGCTGTTTAAAGTGGTGAAGCCTTATGACTCGGATGCATATCCAACTCTGACTGTTCAATACGGAATAAACGCGGCCCCGCCGCACAGGATTGTAAGCTCGGCAAGAGAGACAGCGGACGGAGGCACGCTTGACAGCGTCAAAATTGTTGACGGTTTCGGCAGGGCATTGCAGGCGCGCTCAGAATATGAGAACCCTGCCAACAGCATTGTCTCTGATGTCTTCTATGACAGCATGGGCAGGGATTACAGGCATTCCAATTCATATCTGACCGCTTACTCACTTGATTACACAACGCCTGATATAAGCAAGCCCAAGTCGCAGACAGATTATGATGCTATAGGACGCCCGCATAAGATCACCAATCCTGACAGCACATTCAGCACATATTCATTTGACCATTGGTCAGCAACCGAGACCGACGAGAATAACAATTCCAAGACACAGGCATTTGACTCAAACGGAAAACTCATTCAGGTCATAGAGAGAAACAGCGGGCAGTCATACACTACGAACTATCAGTATAATCCCGTTGGCGAGCTCCTTCAGTTGACCGACCATTACGGCAATACTTCAGTAAATGAGTATGACTCGCTTGGCAGGAAGACAAGGATGGTGGATGCAGACCTTGGAGAGCGGAGATTTGAATACGATCTAACTGGCAGTATGACCTCGCAGACGGATGCAAAAGGCATTGCCACAAGGTACATGTATGATCCCTTAAACAGGATGACGTTGATTGATTATCCGAATGATCAGGATGTGTATTTTGTTTTTGACTTAAACACAAAAGGCGCGGTCTCTCAGATTACGGACAGTGTCGGCACTGTCAGCTTTAAGTATGATCAGAGAATACGTAAGACAGAGGAGACAAGGACAGCGGACGGATTTATCTGGACTACCAAATGGGAATACGACTCGATGGACAGGGTTGTGAAGCAGACTTATCCTGACGGCGGCATCGTTAATTTCAACTATACCGGGCAGGGAGAACTCGGCAGTATTCCGGGCATCATTAACAGCATGAGCTATAACGCAAGCGGCCTGCTGATCCAAAAGATTTACGCAAACGGAAAGAGCACAACTTTTACCTACAATGATACCAACCAGAGGCTTACCGGCATATCATCAGCCGGAATACAGAATTTTACATACACATACGATCCGGTGGGCAACTTAAAGTCAATCACCGACTCAGTCGGAGCAAGGACGGAAAGCTTTGAGTATGATGCGCTGAACAGGTTGACTCATGCATTTGATAATGCGGCAACTAACAGCTATGACACTAACTATGTCTATGACGCAATTGGCAATATGCTGTCGGAGAAGAACAACAAGACCGGCGAGATGACGCAATATACCTATGGACAAGGGACAGCCAAACCTCACGCAGTCACAGGAAAGGCCCAAAGCCTACCGGTCATCGGTTCATTTGTTCTAAACAATGGAAATGCCTACAGCACACATCAGCAGATTACGTTGAATAATATATCCTTCGGAAATTCTACAGATTACATGGCGAGCGAGGATCAGAACTTCATAGGAGCATCGTGGCAGGCGTTTTCAACAGCTCCAAATTTTATGTTAAGTCCGGGCTTTGTCAAAAAGACTGTTTACTTCAAAGTCCGCAATGCCAATGGAGAATCACAGGTCAAATCTGATGACATAGAATTCATGCAGGATACGGACAATGATGAGACCCCTGACTCATATGACAGCGACGATGATAATGACGGGATACCGGACATTGCTGATACATCGCCTCTTGATTCGACCAACGCCGCACTTGACCCTGACAATGACGGACTCAACAATCTGCAGGAGTATCTGAACAACACCAATCCCAATAATCCAGATTCGGATAATGACGGCTGGAGTGATAATTACGAGATTATGACATCCGGCACTAACCCGAATAGCGCAGATACAGACGGAGACGGGGTCAATGATCCTGTGGACACAAATCCGAGAAACCCATACAACGATGGTTTCAGTGAGAATTATTCGGTCCGGCGATGGACCTTCAATGCAGGAGGCGCTGCTTCACGCAGCAGTGAAGCATATATGGTCAACATTGACAGGCTGGGCAGCGGGTTCAGCAAGGGCGCATTTGTTGACACAGACGGAGACGGCCTGCCTGACACATGGGAGAACATTAATGGGCTGAATCCTGTTGATGCAACTGATGCACAGAGCGATACGGACGGCGACGGGCTGACGAATCTTCAGGAGTTTCTGAATAATACAAACCCCCTGCTTTCTGACAGCGATAATGACGGCTGGAGCGACTACATCGAAATTTACATAAAACACACTGACCCCAATGACCCTGACACGGATAATGACGGAGTAAACGATTCACGCGACCCTGACTCAAAGAGCATTTATCATTTTGGGGTAAGCGAGAACTATTCCATAAGAAACGGTACAGGCTTAAGCTCCGGCTTTAATGAAGGCGGCGGCGTCAGAAGCAGTGAAACATTTACTATTGCTGACATCATCGGAGGAAACGTGAATGGGGCCCTTTCCAGCAGCCCTACTCTTACAGTGGAACCGGACACGGTCAATTTTGATAATGCTGTTGTAGGTAATCCTTCATCGGTTTCCCTGTTCATACAGAATGAGGGCGTTGACAACATCGTCATTGGGACTATTACCATTGCAGGTAAAGATACCATAGAGTTTACTTTGCAGAACGATAACTGCTCCAACAGAATCCTGTCCCCATTCATTACCTGTACAGTTCAGGTGGTGCTTATTCCAAAGTCGAACGGCGCAAAAGGCGCTGTTGTAAATATCCCCTACAACGACTCTGAGATAAAATACAAAACTGTTTCAATGGCAGGGATTGTAATCCCTGATGCTGCTCCGCCGGATACGATCATAACCGGCAAGCCTGCGAATCCTTCAAATGAAAGCTGGGCGACATTTAATTTCACCTCAACGGAATTGAATTCAACCTTTGAATGCAAAATTGACGGCAATAATTTTACCGCCTGCACAAATCCAACAGGATATGTCTATCTTGCAGATGGAGATCATGTATTTTCAGTCAGGGCAACTGATGCGGCAGGGAATACTGACCCATCGCCTGCGGTTTATACATGGACTATTGATACAGTAAGACCAGCTTCAATAATCACGTCTCCTCAAAATGGGACAACGGTAATCGGTTCAGCATTTACCATTAAAGGCACGGCGTCAGATATCGGCACAGGCGTCCAAAAAATAGAGATATCCACAGACGGAGGAGCAACATGGAATATAGCAATAGGCACAACCTCATGGTCTTATGCATGGACGATTTCTGCTGATGGAATCTATACAATTAAATCCCGCGCAACTGACAAAGCAGGCAATGTTGAAATATTGGGCTCAGGAATAACTGTCACTGCTTATAATCGTCAGCCGTCTGCGGTCTCTATAAACGGAAGGCAGATGCTTCTAAACAGCAGTCCTTTTACAGTTAAAGGCGTGGTTTATTCACCTGTTCCAATCGGCCATGACCCTGAGACTACACCGCCTTATGGCGATTATTTTACGAGTGATCAATTCGGTATTTATGACCGTGATTTGCCGTTATTAAGGGCAATGGGTGTAAATACAGTGCGTCTCTATAACTGGAATAACACGGCAAACCATCTTGATTTTCTTGATAAGGCATATAACGGCGGCGTTAAACCGATATATGTAATAGCAGGATTCTGGATAAACGGCGGACAGGATATTGACCCTGCATCTTCTGTTAATGTCAGAGAGCAGTTAAAGGCTCAATTCAGAGAGATGGTTTCAATACATAAGAATCACCCTGCAATCTTAATGTGGGCAATAGGCAGTGATTTAAACGCTAACTCAATGTATGGCGGCAGTCTCAACAATCTGTTCAGCCTGATTAATGAACTATCTGCAGAGGCGCATGCAGAGGATGGCAATCATCCTGTGACAATGCCTCTTGCTGATATTAATATCATAAATACAATTACAGCGTATAATTCATCAGTTCCAAATCTTGATGTCTGGGGAGCAAATGTTTACCGCGGCAACTCATTTGGCACACTGTTTAATGATTACAATGCGGCAAGCAGCAAGCCGCTTATAGTGCTTGAATATGGCATAGACGCATATAACAAAGTTACTCAGACTGAAAACGAAAGCACGCAGGCAAATTATGCAAATAGCCTCTGGACTGAAATAAAGGCAAACTCAAGCGTTTGTATCGGCGGCACAATAACGGCTTACTCTGACGAGTGGTGGAGAGCGAAATATTCAACTGATAATATGTGTACTGACACCGACCCTTCAGTGCATAGTGCCTGCGGATTTGCTGACTCGTCACAGCCTGATGGATATTCTAATGAAGAATGGTGGGGCGTAATGAAAGTTAGCCTTGGAAACAGCCCTGATATTATGAGTCCAAGACAGGTTTACTACACGCTTCAAGGGGTATGGCTGGATACAGACGGCGACGGCGTTCCCGATGCATCGGACAACTGCAAAAATGCATCAAATCCTGACCAAGCGGATGCTGACGGCGATGGGGTAGGAAACGTATGTGACAACTGCAGGCTTGTAGCTAATCCAGACCAGTATGACAGCAACTCCTTAGAAGACGACAATACATCAAAGCCCGGCATACAGCATTATGGAAATAAGTGCGACCCTGACTTTAACAATGATGGCGTAGTAAGTATTACAGACTTCAACGAATGGAAGAAATATAAAGGCCAGCCAGTGCCGCCCGCCCCTGCAGGCATTGACCTCAACGGCGATAACTTTATCTGGATACAGGATTATAATATCTGGCGTTCATATTACGGGAAGCCCCCAGGTCCCGGTGTAGGGGACTAATTAGATTATTCTAAAATCGTAAAGTTAACAAAACACTCATCCCTGAATCGGGCATGCTCTCTGAAGAAGTCTTAAAGGCTTTAAGCGCCTGTCATGTTTGGATATAGGTGAATCATACCAGAATTTTTATTGACAATCTTCAGTATTTATGTAATTTTTATAACTATGAATAGGAAAGCAAGCGCTTTAAATTCTACGTATCTTTTCTTTGCATTTCTTACATTGTTTGTCATTCTTTTTTTGTTAACGGCTGAGTCGCCTGAAGCCAGAGACACCGTAAGGAATAACAAAGACCAGCTTATCGATCAGATCCTCTCTTATGAGCATGTGAAAGGCGAACTTATTGTAAGGTTTAGAGATGACGTGACAACTAACAAGTCCCTGCTAAAAGATACTTCTGCTATACATTCTCAGATAGGCGCAAATATTAAAAGGAAATTTAAACGAGTGAAAGGTCTTCAGGTTGTCAGGCTTCCGGCTCAGCTATCCGTGCGAGATGCGCTAAAGTTTTATTTGCAAAATCCGGCAATCCAATATGCAGAGCCAAACTATATTGTCCGCGCAGCATCAATTCCTGACGACCCTTATTTCAGTAATCTCTGGGGACTCCATAATACAGGGCAGACAGGCGGGATAAGTGACGCTGATATAGACGCGCCGGAGGCATGGAACCTGACAACAGGTTCAAACAATGTTGTGATAGCAGTGGTAGACAGCGGTGTTGCGTATAATCATCCTGACCTTAGCGGCAATATTTGGATGAATTCAGGGGAGAGCAGCTGCACAGACGGCATTGATAACGACAGCAACGGATACGTAGACGACTGCTACGGCTGGGATTTCCTTGGTGCTGACAATGACCCAACTGATTATAACGGACATGGTACCCATGTTGCAGGGACAATCGCTGCAACTGGAAATAACAGTTTAGGCATTACAGGGATGATGTGGAAGGCAAGGATTATGCCATTAAGATTCCTCGGCGTCAGCGGTTCTGGCACAACAGCCGATGCTGCATCTGCGATTGAATATGCAAGCGACAATGGCGCGCATATAATAAACAATAGTTGGGGCGGAGGCGGCTATAGTCAGGCGCTGAAAGACGCTATAGATGCTTCAAGCGCTGTTGTTGTATGTGCTGCTGGCAATAGCGGCAAAGATAGCGACTTAACCCCTCATTATCCGTCAAGTTATACGAGCCCTAATATAATAGCAGTCGCTGCTACTGACCATAATGACATGCTGGCATCTTTTTCAAACTATGGGGCTGCATCAGTGGATGTAGCAGCGCCAGGGGTTAGCATCTATAGCACAGTTCCCGCCTTCAGCTATGGGGCCGCCGTTACAATTTACAGCGAAAATTTTGACGCCGCATCAGGAGACCCGCCGCTTTTAGGCTGGAATAGAGGAGGCGTTAAAAGCACATGGTCTGTAACGTCTGCAACAGGCGTCGGCGGTACTAACAGTCTTGATGACAGCCCTACTGGGAACTATAAAAATAATACGAATTCATGGGCTGGCTATATGACCCCGATTGTCTCGGTAAAGGATAATCTTTATACACTCTCTTTCAAATGGAAAGGTGTTTTTGAGAGTGGTTATGACTATCTGGATATCAACTACTCCTCTGACGGCATTAACTGGGACTGGATAGATTACAGGACAGGAAATACAAACGGAAATTTTATCTCTGACTCTACTAATGAAATCACAGGTGCGGCAGACATGTTAAGCGCTTTTTATTTTGGGTTTGGCTTAACTTCTGATAACACAATCAATTATGATGGAGTCTATATTGATGATGTCGTCCTTGAAAGAAAACCAATCTCTATAGGAGGCTATAATTATGCAAGCTATCAGGGGACGTCAATGGCAGCTCCGCATGTTTCAGGGCTTGCAGGGTTATTAAAGGCGTGGAATTTTGGTCTTACTAATCTTGAGATAAAGGACGCCATTCTTAATAATATTGATACCCTCTCTTTGCTTTCAGGCAAAGTACTGACAGGCGGAAGGATAAATGCGTATAAGGCGTTAAGTTCTGTGCCAGCAGATGCAGACGGAGACGGTATTTCTGACAGCGCTGACAATTGCATAAATACATCAAACTCCAACCAGACAGACACTGACGGAGACGGCGTAGGCGATGTCTGCGACAATTGTAGACTTGTTGCCAATTCTGACCAGACAGACAGTAATTCATACGAGGACGACAATATAACAAAGCCCGGCATACAGCACTATGGAAACAAGTGCGACCCTGACTTTGACAATGACGGCGTAGTAAGCATTAAAGACTTCAATGAATGGAAGAAGTATAAAGGCCAGTCAGTGCCGCCTGCCCCTGCTAACATAGACCTCAACGGCGATAACTTTATCTGGATACAGGATTATAATATCTGGCGTTCATATTACGGGAAGCCTCCCGGTCCCGGGGTAGGGGACTAATGTATCATGACACAATAGTGACCGCACACTTCTGTGAAATGTCACACTTATCTTGCTTCTATAAATAAGCCTCTCCTGAAGTTGTAGGAAGTAACTGTTTGTTTTAATTGTAAAATCTAAAACTTACCATATAGAACCTCTTCTGGCATGTTTTTTGATATATATAAGTTATCAAAAAATTTTTAGGGGGGGTAATTATGCAAAGAGGATTGAAAGTATTGCTAATATTATTAACAGTAATAATGGTAAGCCCATCAATAACTTTTGCTGGTGTTAATTTTCGCATTGATATGGATGCTGCAACAGCAGGGTATCAGAATGAAATATGGGCTTTGCCGGGAAGCACATTCACATCCAATGTTGAGGTGCTTATGGATGGCAGCAGTGACAGCCTGAGCTCGTTCAGTTATTCATTATGGTGGGATTCGGCAGAACTGAACACACCATCTTCAAGTGATATTAGTACAACATCATTAGGAACAAACTGGACAGATTTAAGTTATCTAAACCTTACTGCCCCGTATATATATAATTTTGGGCAAATCAATACAGTTGGTCAATCCTCTGGACCTTTAACAGCGTCAGTGGCCAGCATAAAGTGGACTGTTGCGAGCGCTGCAACTGACGGCTCTGCTGATATTATGCCTGGCTTTTTTAATAATCTTGACGCAGCGTATGACAAAGATACAAATTCTGTTACCCCTACATTTACAGGAGGGAAAGTTCACCTTGCCCCTGAGCCGATAAGCTCAATTCTTTTCTTATCAGGCGGGGCAACGCTTGGGTTAAGGCGTTTTTTTAGAAGGAAAAAAGTATAAAGCGGTTATTATGTCTTTTTTAAGATAAGAATCGGGCTAAGAACAATCAATTCTTAGCCCCTTGGTTTTGCCAGTATCTCAAGCACCTTAAGGTCAAGAAATCTCTTTGAGACTGCGGAGCGAATGACTGTTACTGTATCTGCTCCCCTGCCTGTTCCTGCTACTGCAATAATCTCTTCTCCTTCTGGTATTAGTCCTGCGTCAGCAGCCATCATTGCTATCTCACAGCAAACCTTAACGCCTTCCCCGAATCTCCTTAATGACAGCGATACGAGGGTTGTGGGATAAACGCCGCTGAACTTCTGGGCAAGGGCTGTCTCAAGACTGTGGGTTATCATTGTCCCTGTATAGACCTTTGCGCCTGACACCTGGATTTCTCTTTTTACTTCTTCAGGCATCTCCATGCTGTTTGATTCTTTGAAGCCATAGGAGTGTGTAACTATCACTAAATTAATACCGGAATGCTTCAGCGCATCTGTAAATAATTGAGCTGTGACCCCTGCGGTTGAGGCAACGACTACATGCCTATAGTTAAAGTCCTTTATGGCGCTTTTTACAATCTCAAGGCACTGCGAGGTATTTTCTGCACCTGGTTTCTCAAAGTAGGTTGTTGTCTTTTGCATAAACATCTCCCTTCTATTCAAAATTAACATATATTATTTCATTTTTAAGATCACATCAAGAGAAATCTGATATACTGAAACATGTCTTTGAATAGATTAATAAAGATTATGGAAACACTGAGAAGCCCAAGGGGCTGTCCATGGGATAAGGAGCAGACAAGGCAGAGCCTTAAGCCGTTTTTAATTGAAGAGACATATGAGGTGCTTGATGCCATTGATGAAGACGACCCTGATAAGATAAAGGAAGAGCTTGGCGACCTTCTGTTTCAGATAATATTTCACTGCCAGCTTGCAAAGGAGTTAGGGCAGTTTGACATAAGCGGTGTTATTGACGCCATAGCAGATAAAATGACTAACAGGCATCCTCATGTATTTGGCGAGACTAAGTTAGGGACGTCTGAGGAAGTGCTGATGCACTGGGAAGAGCATAAAAAGAGAGAGGGCAAAAATCGTCAATCTGTGCTTGAGGGCGTGCCAAAGACCATGCCGTCGCTGCTCAGGGCGCATAAGCTTCAGCAGAAGGCATCAAAGGTTGGTTTTGACTGGGCAAGGCTTGAGGATGTATTTAAGAAATTTGAAGAAGAGCTCCAGGAATTTAAAGACGCTATAGAGAGAAAAAAGCCGGAAGAGATAGAGGATGAGCTTGGGGACATATTTTTTGTGCTTGTGAGGGTTTCCCATTTTGTAGGCGTAAATCCTGAGGAGGCTTTGAGAAAGACCATAAGCAAATTTATTCACCGCTTCAGGCATATTGAGATACGCGCTGCAGAATCAGGCAAGAGGCTTTCTGATATGACATTAGACGAGATGGATGTATTATGGAATGAGGCAAAAAAGAAAAATTGAAGGCAGCTAACTTATCTTTACTGTGCCAAGCCCCTTAAACTCAATTCCGAACATAACCTGATATTCATCAGGCCTCTTTGTATATGAGATTATAATTCCCCAGCACTGTCTGCTGTATATTGTCTTAAGCTGTGCTTCCTGAACACCGTTGCCTTTGACATCATACCAGAATTTTCCGTAAACACTGAGGGGCACTGACTTCTCTGAGAGACTTAACGGGTTGTTAATTCCCATTTCAAATATGTATTGATCAACATCTGTTGCCCTCCTGAAACTTTTCCCAATACCGATAAAGCCGCCGGACCATTTAAATACGGAAGAGGCAATGGCTTCTTCTATGCGTTTACTGTGAACATCGTAAGACACGTTAGCAGTCAGATCCAACTTAGCGCTTGATAATTTTGCCTCTGCAAGGACAGGGCTAAAATGTTTATCTGTACTGTTTAGAAAACTGTAGGTTTGTGAAATCTTAACGGTTGCCTCTGAGGCTTTTTCAAATGATAAAAACTTGTTAGTGAGAGAATATGTGATGTCGCTTGCTTCAGGGACGGAATCTATAGAATCAAATACCGGAATATCTGAATGGTCTGCCCTTGGAATGTATACATACTCCAGTAACGGCTCAATGGTATGAATAAATGAGGGGTGTTTCTTAAACAGTCCTAATGTCAAGGTGGATTTGAGATCAAAAAGCTCCCTGTGCGAATTTTTAGCCGGGTCTTTAAGTATATAGGCTGTCTCCCTTATTCCTACTTTTTGCGAAAATTTCAATATGCTTCCGGCAGAGAAATGTAGGTTTGGATAAATGTCAATCCTTTGCCCCTCTTGCCCGCTTTCCCGCATAAGGTTTGTCGCTGTAGCAGTGGTGTTAAAGGAAAAATTTCCTATGGACATTGTATTAAATGTAACTCCTGCCTCCGGAAGGTATTGAGGAATTTCTTCTGAACTGCCTTCAAGACTTTGTTTGTACCTGCCTAAGATATAAACCTCGCCGTCAGTAAAGGGCTTTGAAATATGCAGGTGTGAGTCAACATATTTTTTTGGTCTTGTAGGAAAACCAAATGACTCTTCCTTCCATGCTGATAAGCCGAACCTGTTCTGAGATGTCGGCCCTATAATGTCATAATAATCAAAGTTGCTTACAAGATGCAGTTTCATTTGGCCTGACATGCCGTAGGGCAGTTTCTGGTTATGATAGGCCTTAGCCTCAAAGATGTCTTTCTTTAAAATCTTCTCCCTCAGGTGATAGAACCAGAGTTCACCGTTTGTTTCTTTGCCCTCAATATATCTATAATCCATTCCCTTTCCAAACCCCTGCCTGCTGTAATAATCAAGATAAAATGAAGCATCCCTGTTTTCTTCAATAGCCCAGAAGAACCCTTGTTTGTAAACAAAACCCTTTTTATTGCTGTGCCCGATGTTTGGTATTAAAAGGCCTGTCTGGCGTTCCTCAATGAGAGGCGCCGTAAAGTAAGGAGTATATAGCACAGGGACGTTCTTTATGTTAAAGGTTGCGTTTTTGGCCTTCAGGTTTTCATGAAGCGACACGGTTACATCCTTGCCTTTAATCTGCCATGCAGGAGGAGTTGCATCACATGTAGTGGCAGTAGCCTGAGAAATGGTGTAGGTGTCCTCTCCTGTTTTTTTAATTTCTTCGCTCTGTATATGGTAATTGCGGGCCTTCAAGAATATATAACTGTTATGAAGAGTGCCAAGCTTTGTGTCTAAATTTATCTCCATCTTCTCGGCTTTTATAACAGACTCTTTATCCTCAAAGATAACATTGCCAATCGCAGTGGTGTCCTTAGTATTGGCGTCAAGATATACTTCATCAGCAGTCAGCACCGAATTTTCATAGATTATTTTTACCGAGCCTTTAGCAGTATATGTATTTGTCTCTCCGAAGTACTCTAATTTGACGGCTGTTATATTTATATGCTCTTGTGCGAATACAGTTGAAGTGAGAAATAAGAAATGAG
The DNA here is from genome assembly GCA_016208855.1 of Nitrospirota bacterium. Lineage (GTDB taxonomy): Bacteria > Nitrospirota > Thermodesulfovibrionia > UBA6902 > DSMQ01 > JACQXF01. The sequence goes on from JACQXF010000143.1 coordinate 17,865, forward strand.
AAATGAGAAGCAAGACAAGAGAAATAAATTTTTTAGTTATTCTAAATCTACATTTTCTACTTCCCATTTCCCATTTCCCATTTCTTATTTTGAGTTTATTCTCTTAATTTAGAAAAGACGCCTTTATATCCAAGGGCCTCTTTTGCTTCTCCTGTGGTGTAAAAAGAGCCTGTTATAAGAATTATTGCTTTTTCATGCCAAAGGGCCTTTGAGAGTTCAACTGCATCTGAAACTGACTCTTTTATTATTAATTCAGGCATCGGTTTGCTTCTGTCTTTTTGAAGATTCTCTACGCATTCCATAAGCATTTCAGGCTCTGCTGCCCTTTCGCCATGAGGCCTTGTCAGTATTATTGTGCTGGAGATATCTGCTAAAGGTTTAAGAATGCCCTCCATATCTTTATCCTTCATTATGCCTGTGACAAGAATGATTTCTTTGCCGGGGCAGAGCTCTTTTAATGATGCTGAGAGCGTCTCCGCTGCTTTTGGATTATGGGCTCCGTCAAGTATTATGTATGGTTTTTGAGAGGCTGTCTCCAGCCTTCCCTCAAAATGCAGTTTTGAGAGGCCGTTATATATTGCGTCTTCACTAATCTGTATTCCTCTCTGCATTAAAATCTCGCATACCCTTACAGCAAGAGAGGCGTTATATACCTGATGTTTCCCTGTAAGCTTAAGTTTTAAATTGTCATAATTGTTATAACCTTTATAATTGAACTTTATATGGGATATGTCCATTTCAGACAGTGAGCCTTCAAAGTCTCTTCCGTACAGGTGAAGACTCGCCCCTCTGCTGTTTGCAGCCTCATTTATAATATTTAAAACCTCGGGCTGCACGGCAGCAGTTACCACCGGCGCCCCTGTCTTTATAATTCCTGCCTTTTCAGAGGCAATCTCTGTAATGCTTTTACCAAGAAATTCAGTATGGTCAAGCCCTATATTTGTTATTACGCTTACCTCAGGTGAAAGTACATTTGTGGCATCAAGCCTTCCGCCCATGCCTGTCTCAACAACAACCCAGTCAACTTTTTCACGCATGAAATAATAAAATGCCATTGCCGTGACAACCTCAAAAAAAGTAGGCTTTATCTCAGTATCTGCCGCAGCATTGCGGATATATGAGGTCAGGCTTATAACATCATATTCTGATATAGGGACACCGTTTATCCTTATACGCTCGGTGAAGCTTACAAAGTGGGGGGATGTGAAGAGCCCTGTCTTAAAGCCGCTTTCTTTCAGTATCCCTGCTATTATGGCAGAGGTTGAACCTTTGCCGTTTGTCCCTGCAATATGAACTGAATGAAAAGACTTATCAGGCCTCCCTAAGATATCCATTAACTTTAGTGTATTCTGAAGCCCGAGTTTTATCCCGTGTCTTTGAAGGCTGTAGAGGTAGTCTATGGATTCGGTATAGCCATGTGTTTCAGCGGAGGGGTATCCATCTTTCATGTCTTAGCCCTGGGGTTTCCATGTATAAGGGAGAGAAGTTTTAATATGGTTTGCTTCATTTCTTTGCGGGTTACAACCATATCTATCATTCCATGCTGAAGCAGAAACTCTGCCCTTTGAAATCCATCAGGAAGCTGCTGTTTTATGGTCTGTTCAATTACCCTGGGACCTGCGAAACCTATAAGGCTTTTTGGCTCTGCGATAATAATGTCTCCAAGCATTGCAAAGCTTGCGGTGACGCCGCCGAATGTCGGGTCTGCAAGTATGGATATATAGGGCATTGAGCCTGTTTTAAATCTGCCTATTGCAGCCGATGTCTTTGCCATCTGCATAAGCGAGAGTATCCCCTCCTGCATCCTTGCGCCTCCTGAGGATGTGATGGATATAAGAGGCAGCGCCTCATCCAATGCCCTTTCCGCTGTAAGTGCGACCTTCTCCCCTACAACAGAGCCCATGCTTCCGCCCATGAATGCAAAGTCAAGCACAACAATAGCAACGCGACTCCCGTCTATCAGCGCCTCACCGGCAATTGCTGCCTCTTTTATGCTGGATTTCTTCTGGGCCTCTTTAAGCCTATCTTTATATGGAACGTGGTCTTTAAAATTCAGAGGATCAAGGGATGTAAGGCTGCTGCCTATTTCTTTGAAACTGCCCTCATCTATAAGCAGCTGAATACGCTTCAGAGCTGAGATCCTGAAGTGGTAATTGCACTTTGGGCATACCTGAAGGTTCTTATCTACCTCTTTGCGATAGATAATCTCCTTGCATCCGTCGCATTTTACCCAGAGGCCTTCCGGCACCTTTACCTTTTTAGAGATTGGATATTTTTCTTTCTTAAACCAAGCCATATTAAAACCAGTACCCAGTAACAAGTGACAAGTGACAAGTTGGAAAATAAATATTTAAATCTATCTTAGTCATTATATCGCTTCCTTTATAGCCTTAACAAAACCCTTAATGTCTTTGCCTTCTGCAATTAATCGCACTATTGCGCTGCCTATGATAATGCCGTCTGCAAGGTCTGCAACCAACTTTGCTTCCTCGGGCTTTGATATGCCAAACCCTACTGCAACAGGTTTTTTTGTTGCTTTCTTAAGCTTTTCAAGCGTGCTTTTCATTGTTTCATCAACCGTAAGCGTTGCGCCGGTAATGCCTGTAATGGATACATAGTATATAAATCCGGCAGATGCCTTTGCCACCTTTTTTATTCTATCCCCTGTGCTTGTAGGCGCAAGGAGAAAGATTGTATCAAGCTTATGTTTCTTTGCAATGCTTATAAAATCTCCTGCCTCATCAGGAATCAGGTCAGGCACTATTACTCCGTCAACACCGGCTCTTGCAGCCTCTTTAACAAATGCTTCAATTCCGTACTTAAATACAGGGTTATAGTATGTCATAAGGATAAGCGGTATATTTGTATCTTTCCTTATTTCTTCAACAAGCGGGAGGACTTTCCTGAGAGTGACATTCTGAGAGAGCGCCCTCTCATGCGCACGCTGAATTGCCGGGCCGTCAGCAAGCGGGTCTGTGAAAGGCACTCCAAGCTCAATCATATCCGCGCCTGCCTCTTCAAGCTCAAGCACAAGTTTTTTTGTGTCATGAAGCGAGGGGTCTCCTGCCATGATGTATGGGATAAGGGCTTTTTTGCCTGAGTTCTTTAGCTTTTTAAAGGTCTTTGATATTCTGCTCACAGCCCTATCCCTTTAATCCTTGCCACTTCCTGCACATCCTTATCTCCCCTGCCTGAGAGGTTGACTATTATGATAGATTCTTTTGACATAGCCGGCGCAACCTTGACCGCTTCTGCAATTGCATGCGCAGATTCAAGGGCAGGTATTATGCCCTCAGTCCTGCTTAAAAGTTCAAATGCTTTCAAGGCTTCGTCGTCAGTTGCGTAGGTGTATTCAATTTTTTTAAGGTCTCTAAGGTAACAGTGTTCAGGCCCTACAGATGCATAATCAAGCCCTGCTGATACGGAATGGGTGCCAAGGACATTTCCGTCATCATCCTGCAAGAGATAGCTTTTGCATCCCTGAAACACCCCAAGAGAGCCTCCTGCAAAGCGCGCTGCATGCTTGCCGCTCTCAATTCCAAGGCCGCCTGCCTCAACGCCTGTCATCTTTATATTGTCATTAAGAAATGCATAAAATAATCCTATGGAATTGCTTCCTCCGCCTACGCAAGCAATAAGACAGTCCGGAAGTTTTCCTTCTGCCTTAAGTATCTGCTGTCTTGCCTCTTTGCCTATTACTGACTGGAAGTCTCTTACCATTTGAGGGTAGGGGTGCGGGCCGAACGCCGTGCCAAGGACATAATGGGTATAGCGGACATTTGTTGTCCAGTCACGAAGCGCCTCGTTTATCGCATCTTTTAATGTCCTGGAGCCGATATTAACCTCTGTAACCTTTGCGCCAAGGAGCCTCATCCTGAAGACATTAAGCGCCTGCCTTCTTATATCCTCGCTTCCCATGTATATCTCGCACTCAAGCCCGACAAGCGATGCGCCTGTTGCAGTGGCAACCCCGTGCTGTCCTGCGCCTGTTTCGGCAATTATACGGGTCTTATCCATTTTTTTAGCAAGAAGCGCCTGTGCAATTGCATTGTTTATCTTGTGCGCGCCTGTGTGGCAGAGGTCTTCTCTTTTCAGGTAAATCTTGGCGCCTCCAAGGTGCTCTGTGAGCCTTTTTGCGAAATAAAGCGCAGTCGGTCTTCCGATATATGTCTTCTGAAGCATGCTTAGTTCTTCAATGAAGTTTTTGTCCTTTATATAATTCTTATATGCCTTCTCAAGCTCATGAAGCGCAGGCATAAGAGTCTCAGGGACAAACCTTCCTCCGTATCCGTTAAAATGCCCTTTGCTGTCCGGTAATTTTTTAAGTATTTTCTTCATAGTATTCGCACGGAAAATGCGTTAACTATTATAGCATTGAGGATTTTTTAAAAAAAGGGCAGGGTAAAAATTAAGCAGGGCCGTAGGTGCTTAGCCCTGCTTAGCATTGTTTTGGTTTAGTACAAGGTTAGTGGACTGTGTTCTCTCTCTTAAAAACCTTGTAGCCGCAGGCGATGCATAATGTTTCCTCTTCATCTGACCAGAGCTCTATATCCTCTCCGCACTTTGGGCATGTGATATACTCCGGTATCGGTATGTATGTTTCTGAGCATGCCGGCTTTTCGCTAAACGCAGGCTTTTTGTCGTTCATTTGCCTTCCTCCATCCCTCATCCTGAAGGCGCTTCATTCTGTTTATACTCCACTGCTTAAATTCTTCAAGATATTTTTTGGGATTTACTTTAGCCATGGCTGTTAATTCTTCTTTTTCCCGTACAGAATCTATATGATCCGTAGGGTAGCTACCGCGCCATGTGCAGTAGCCTTCGTCAAAAAGATAATCAGGCGTTATGTTGGATTCTGACAGCTTTGCGCCTGAGAATTTTGCAATATCCATATCATACTCTATAATCCAGCCATTATCAGTCACCATTGTCTCAGTGTTGTGCTGAAGACTTTTTGAACACTCAGGACAATACAGGCTGTTTATAACTTCAGGCGGCATTATGTTATCCTTGAAATTAAAGCTCGCCGTGCTTCTTCCGCATTTACAGGTAAGTTTATAATCCATGCACATTGTTTAGCCCTCCTTTTTAGGTTTAGCCTAAGCTCTTTTTTAGCAAGTTTTAAAGAATCTGTCAAGAAGGCCTTTAAGCATCCTTGCATGTCTTGCCTCATCCCTTGATGATTCATCAAAGAAGTCATGTGCTGGATCACAGTTGCACTCCCTTGCCTTTTTTGCTGATTCTTTCTTGCCTTTATTTGCGCCAATCTCGCCGGCAAGCATCTTTTCAATATTCTCTTTTGTGCTGTGAGAAATAAGGCCGTTCATTTCGGCAAACTGGCCTGCGTGATTTGCCTCTTCCCATGCTATTGTCTTAAGTGTCTCCGCAACCTCCGGGTATCCTTCCCTCTGTGCCTGTCTTGCCATGGCAAGATAAAGCCCTACCTCAGTGCATTCCCCCTTGAAGTTCATCATTACTGAATCCTCTACATCTGTGCCTTTTGATACTCCAATTGAGTGTTCATTGATAAGTGTAATCTCCATCTTTAAGTCCTCCTGTTTTTAATTATGGAGCCAAGGCCCCTGTTTTTAACTTCTAACTTTTAACTTCTAACTCCCGGCTATAGACTTATTTTTGCATCGTTCCTTTTCCGCCGCAGCCAGGGCATGTCTGGGGTTTGCATCTTCCCTCTTTTGTAGCTCCGCATTTGCTGCATTTAAATACTGCCATTTTATCACCTCCTCCTATATAACTAATAACTTATAACTCATAACTAAAACCATGAGCTATGAACTTTTCTTACACTTCGGGCATATACCATATAGCTCAACATGATTGCCTACTAAGTCAAAACCCTCTGTCATCTCATCAGGGATGTTAAGGCTGAATTCTTTATGAATATCAATAATCCTCTTGCATTTCATGCATATAAGATGATGATGGGCGGCGGTATTTGGGTCATATCTTTTTTTGTTGGGGTCTATTGTAAGCTCAAGGACACCGCCTTTATCTCGTAATGTCTCAAGGGTGTTATAAACTGTGGCAAATGACATGGTTGGGAAATCCTTGGACATTGCCTTATATATGTCCTCTGCAGAGGGATGCTCCTTGTTGCCATCAAGATAGCTTAATATGGCAAGCCGCTGAGGGGTTAGCTTTAAGCCAAGGTGCTTATATTTTTCCATAATATCCTCCGTAATTAGATTTATTTCTTGATAACTATTATAACATTAGAATTATTCTTGTCAAGTAATTTTTTTAAATTAGAAAATTTTAAGGCTAATGTCTCTTTTTTATAACGGATTATCAATGTTATAATAGCGAGGATGGAAAAAGGCAGGGTGCATCTGATAATACGAGGCCGTGTGCAGGGAGTCTTCTTCAGGGCAAGCACAAGGGATATGGCAGCGAGCCTTGGACTTAAAGGATGGGTTAAAAACCTTTCTGATGGTAATGTGGAAGCCCTATTTGAAGGACCCAAAGACCTGCTCTTAAAGGCAGTTCAATGGTGCCGGAAGGGGCCTGAAGGCGCAAGGGTTACCGAGGTATCCGAGGATTGGAGTGAATATGAAGGAGAGCCTAACAGCTTTGAAATAAAGTATCGAGGGAGATGATATAAATGCTGAATACAGGAGACAGGATACAGAATGCAGAATTTAGGATCGATAAAGATTATGCCTTATATTTATCAACTCTTAAACCGCCTGAGGTTTTTGAGGTTTTTGCCTTATCTAATAAGGTTAAAAATAGATTCAGGGGCAATAAAGTTGACCTCTGCTCCATAGTCAGCGCCAAATCAGGCGCTTGCCCGGAGGACTGTTCTTTCTGTGCACAGTCATCATATAGTGATACAGGTGTTAACGCTTACCCCCTGCTTGATAAGGAAAAAATCATGAAGGCAGCGCAATCTGCAAAAGAGAATATGGCAAGGAGGTTCTGCATAGTCACAAGCGGGAAGGCCCCTTCTGAGCATGAGCTGGATACAATATGCGGATTTATCTCTGGCATAAAAAGTTTAGGGCTTTTGCCTTGCGCAACATTGGGGTTACTTACAGAGCGGCAGCTTAAGAAGCTGAAGGAGGCAGGGCTTAACAGGTATCACCATAATCTTGAGACATCAGAGGCATTTTTCAGCGAAATATGCACCACCCATACATATAAGGAAAAACTTAAGACAATTGATGCTGCGAAATCCCTGGGGCTCTCTGTATGCAGCGGGGGTATTTTTGGCCTCGGTGAGACATGGGAAGACAGGATTGACATGGCATTTGCGTTAAAAGGCATCGGGGTTGATTCTGTGCCTCTAAACTTTTTTACTCCAATAAAAGGTACGCCGCTTGAAGATAGAAACATGCTAAGCCCGATAGAGGCGCTTAAGATAATAGCCATATACAGGCTTATACTTTTAGAGGGTGAAATCAGAGTCTGCGGCGGCAGGCCTGCTACTTTAAGGGAGCTTCATCCTTATATTTTTTTAGCCGGGGCAGACGGCCTGCTTATAGGCAATTATTTAACAATACCCGGCAGAGAGCCTGTGCAGGACCTTCAGATGATTAAAGACCTGGGGCTTGAGGTATGAAGAGATTTTTCAGCATAAGAATGAGAGCCTCAAAAGCGGGGCTTCATATATCAGGGGCAGAAGGCGTATATGATGAAAGAGATATTACCTCTGTAGTGCAGAAATATAGTGAAAGGGCGATGTTTCATGAGAAAGGCAAGCCCGATGAGGTACACCTAACCATTGAGGAGTTAAAGGAGAGGCCTTTAAAAATATCCTCTTTACCGCTTTGCACATTAAATACCAGAAACCCTCAGGCTGCAAAGAAGGCGGCTATCAAGGTGCTTAATTCCGTTGGCATTACAGAGAGGGCAATTGAAGAGGCATTCAAATCCATTGATGTCGGCATTACCATGCGCGGGGCAATGCTTATAGATATAGAGGGTGTAAGGCTTGAGCCCGACTTGCTTAGGGGTGTGAGGGTTTCAAGGATGGGGATAACAGAGAGTGCAGCCGCTATTTTGTCAAAAAACCTGAAAGGGTCCGGCATAAATATTGATACAGCTAAAGAGGCATTGATATTGGCCAGCAAGGTAAGTAACTATCCTATGATTTTGGGTGAGCTTTGTATATCTGATGACCCCGGCTATACCACAGGATATATTGCAAGCCGCGCCTTTGGTTATATAAGGCTTCCGCATATCAAAAAGCATGGTATCCCACATGGCGGCAGGGCATTTTTTATTACAGGCGGAGAGCTAAAGGGACTGATTGAATATTTGCAAAAAACGCCAGTGCTGATAAGCAGGGTCAGGCACTGTCGGGGAGTCGTAAAAATAGAGGAAGTTCTTCATAAGAAGAGATGAGCGCTCCAGAACTTAATATCTTCCTTATAGCTAACCCTATTTCCGGAGGAGGCGCACTCAGGGCAATAGAAAAGGCAGAGAGTCTTATTAAGAAAAAAGGGTTCAATGTAAGCCTAAGGCTTACATTGAAAAAGGGAGACGCAGAGAGATTTGTAAGGGAAATCTCAAATCTCAAATCTCAAATCTCAAATCTGAGAATAGTCATAGCAAGCGGCGACGGGACTATTAACGAGGTTATAAACGGCTTGCTTTCATCTCCAAACGGCAGGGACATTCCCATAGCGCTGATTCCTTCAGGGGTGACAAATGTTTTGGCAAAGGAACTCAGTATTCCTGAGGATGTAGAAAAGGCTGTTGAGATGGCCCTCACCGGCGCACCTAAAAAAGTCTCTCTCGGAATGATTAATAACAGATATTTTGCAACAATGGCAGGCATAGGATTTGACGGTGAGGCGGTTTTCATGCTTAATGAGAGGATAAAAAAAATATCAGGTAAGGGTTCGCATATAATTGCAGGCCTTAACTGCCTTAGGAAGTATAACCCTCCGCTCATTGAAGTAAAAACACCAAAAGGGGTTTTTACAGGATATACTGCAATCATAGGCAAGGCGGCCTGTTACGGCGGGTATTTTAAAGTAACACCTATGGCGTCCCTCACTGACCCGTCGCTTGATTTATGTCTCTTTAAAGGCAGAACAAGAAGAGACTTACTCAGGTTTGTAATTGGTGTTATCAGAAAAAAACACTTGAGCTTCCTTGATCTCTTTTACGGAAAATTTCCATGGCTTGAAATAACATCGCGCGGCGCTGTTCATGTGCAGATAGACGGGGATTACTTTGGAACGCTGCCTGTGAAAATGGAAGTGGCTAAAGATGCTCTGAGTATTATATGGTGAAAAGGTTAACTATCTCATAAAATGACAGAATTCAGAATACAGGATACGGTAGCCAGAATAAAGATTTATGCTGACTACTGAATCCTGTATTCTGTATTCTATAGTTTAGTCGGCATGACTATTTTCAACATTGCCTCTTACATACTTATAAATAGCCTCCTGTTTTCTTCATGGCATATCTTCCTCTTTAGAAAGAGGAGCCGCTTATCATTTGTTGACAGATTAACAGGCTCTTTTGTGCTTGGATTAGCGCAGATAATAGCAACAGAGATGCTTTTAGGAGCATTGTTTAAGAGGCTTTATGCAATGCCTCTTTTTTTATTGAATTTCTTTATATCTATAAGCATGCTTGTGTTTGTAAGCCTGCAAAACGGCATTCTGAAAGATAGCTATACTGAGGTTAAGGATGAAGCAACACGATTCTTAAATTTAATAAAGGCTGATTTTATCCTTCTCTGTATTTTTGGATTTTTTGTTATATCCATCTTATGGATGATATTTTTGGGATACCTTTTCCCTTCATATACATGGGATGCACTTTGGTATCACCTGCCTATAATAGGGTATATAATGCAGGGCGGCGCTATTCAGGAAAATCCAACGCCGTCGCTTATTGACTTATTCATTAATATTTTTCCTAAAAATATGGAGCTTTTTTTTCTATGGAATACGATATTTCTTGAAAGCGACATAATATCAGACCTGAGCCAGCTTCTCTTTGCAATAGCAGGTGTGCTTGCTGTGTACAGCATTTCAATTAAGATAAAGATAAAAGAAGAGTATGCACTTTATTCCTCCCTGCTTTTTTTCTTTACGCCAATAATAACACTTCAGTCCACAACAAACTATATAGATGTGGCTATATCCTCGCTGTTTCTTATAGCTGTTAACTTTCTGATGTATGACAAAACTGCAAATAGCAGAACCGTAACTCTGCTTTTAGGTTTAACCACCGGAATACTCTTTGGTTCAAAAGGTTCAGGCCCTTTATTTGTAGGGGTGCTTTCATTTGCTGTAATTGCGAGAGAGGCGATAAGACGGCTAAGCATATTTAATGTTATGCCGTCTGATTATAAAGTGCGGGGCGTTGGTTTTTATATGAAATATTTTTTAGCCCCTGCTGTCTTGATGGGCGGCTACTGGTATGTAAAGAACTGGCTTCTGTACGGCAACCCTGTCTATCCGATGGAGGTCTCTTTTTTGGGTGTTAAACTCTTTAAAGGTTTATTCGGCGGAATAATAGACCCTGAGCCGAATGTTTTTAATAGTCTTTCCTCCATAGGCAAACTCATCTATGTATGGCAGGAGAAGGTTCAGTACTATCTTTATGACTCAAGACTTAGCGGGTTTGGCCCTATGTGGTTTATATTATTTCTGCCTGCAATAATATTCTTTCTTTTTTATGCCTTAAAAAATAAAAGACATGACTTTTTATTTTTTGGCGTGCTCCTTACAGCCACATTTATTATTCATCTGAGGAACTGGAATACAAGGTATGTTATCTTTATAGTCGCATTAGGCGCTGTCTCTTTTGGGTTTGTGATTGACTATCTTGGCAAAAAGGGCAGGGCAATAAATATCCTTGCGCTTTTACTTGTGGTTTATACTTTTTTTGCCTCAATATCCCCCTGCATTACACCTGAAAAGATCAAAGAGTTTATAAACCTGCCTATGAAAGAGCGGACAATCGCAAGGCATGCCCCGTTTAATATAGATCTGCAGTCACGGCAGGAATACGGCTACTGGATATGGATAAGCAGAAATATAGTAAAAGGTGATACACTGGCATATACGTTTGAACCTTTATTCCTTTCCCCCTTATGGAATAATGGATTTACAAGCAGGATAGTATATATAAAGTCAGAGAATTATAATAAATGGCAAAAGGAACTTAGGAAAAACAATGTCACTTATGCACTGGTCAGGGTGAACTCTGCAGAGGAGAAATGGATTGGGAATGCAGGGAAGATGGCCGGGAAGTTTTGGTGGTTTGGCGGCGTGAAAGAGAAGTTTAAGGTTGTATATTCTGATAAAAATTATAAGATAGTGAAGGTTCTGAAATGAACGAAGAACGCACTAAACACATTGTATTTATTTTCTATATACTGAGTGTGCTGATACTCGGTCTAATTTACTTCTCCGTACCGGAGAGGAAAGTATTCATTGGAAACGTAATAAAGTGGTGGAGTGATTTATGGGATATCATGATAAAGAAGTAGTAGTTATAATTCCCGCATTAAATGAAGAAAAGGCGCTGCCCTTTGTCATAGCAGATATACCTGAAGACGCAGTGGATGAAGTAGTTGTGGTTGACAATGGCAGTATTGACATGACGCCTTCTGTAGCCCTTGAAAATGGCGCTACCGTGCTAAAGGAGGAAAGAAAAGGATATGGCTATGCCTGCCTTAAGGGTATAGAGTATGCAACGCAGAGAAGCCCTGACATAGTTGTCTTTCTTGACGGCGACCACAGCGATTATCCTGAGGAGATTGAGTCTTTGCTTAAGCCTATTGTGGAAGACGGCTATGATATGGTGCTTGGCTCAAGGCTTATGGGCAGCCGTGAGAAGGGGTCAATGACTCCTCAGTCTTTTTATGGTAATAGATTTGGTACGTTTTTAATAAAACTGCTTTTTGGCTTTTCATATACTGATTTTGGCCCCTTTAGGGCCATTAAATTTGACAAACTAATTAGCCTTAATATGCAGGATAAAACATATGGCTGGACAGTGGAGATGCAGCTTAGGGCAGTGAGAAGAGGGTATAAAATTAAGGAGGTGCCTGTCAGTTACAGGATGCGGATTGGCAGGTCAAAGGTATCAGGGACAATAAAGGGCACTATAATGGCAAGTTATAAGATATTATTGACTATATTTAAGTATTGGCTTTTCATTCCGATAAAATAGTAATATATAAACATACTATTCAGTAAAGTGCTTGACACTAAATCTGCATAAAGCGTAAAATTCTTTTATAGAACAATGAGGAAAAACTAAGCATGGCGAAGTCTTGTTGTGAACCGCGAGATACAAGAATTGAGTTGTATCAGCTTAATAAGTGGCAGACAAAAGAGTCTAATTATAAGACGTTTAACCTTCAGGATGTCCTGTATTCTCCTCAATATATTAAAAAAGAAAAAGACGGGGTTTATCTCTTTATAGACCCTCAGTCGCCAAACTGGCTCAGTACTAATAATACGGGCGCTGAGATCCTTGGTCTCTGTGACGGTAAACATACGGTTTCTGATATTTTGTCTTCTGTATCTGAAAAATACAGCGGCATTGACAAGGAACGTATCAAAAATGAAGCCATAGATTTTATCAATGCAGCAGGCACAGTTGAATTCATCTCTAATGTCCCTTTTAAAGAGACTCCATATCCCGGCAGGGGCAAGGTAATTGCTCCTGACAAGATGGACGAGCTTTGGATATACAATACCATGGCGTGTAATCTCAGGTGTAAGCACTGTCTTGTGGATGCCGGCAAGGGGCTGCAGGATGAGCTGACAACAGAGGAAGTAAAGAAACTTGTAGATGATGGCATAGAGCTTGGGGTTAAGCGTTTTTATATTACAGGCGGAGAGCCTTTTATAAAGGACGGCATCTTTGAGCTTATCAGGTATATAACAAAGGAGAAAGACAGGGAATTAATTATTCAGACAAACGCAACATTGTTTGACGATAAAAAGATATCAGCGCTAAAAGAGATTAACAGCCCCAAACTAACCCTCCAGATAAGCCTTGAGGGGCCCAATGCAGAGATACATGACACCCTCCGCGGTGAAGGCAGCTTTGATAAGGCAGTGGAAGGAATAAAGAGGCTTATTGAAATTGGCATTGTCCCTGTTGTTGCAACAGCAATAAATAAGTTTAATGAAGCTCATATATTAGAGACCTCCCGTTTTGTTTCAAGCCTTGGCGTGCAGACCCACCATATACTCTGGATGCATACCAGGGGAAGAGGGGCTGACAATACGGAAGAACTGTTTGTCCCTGCAGATAATGTCTCAGGGATAATGCAAGACATGCGGAACCTGTATAAAGAGGGAGAAATAATCGTTGACAACGAGGAGTCCCTCAAGGTTAGGCTTAAGGTTAAAAGGGGCAGAAAGACGGACCTCTGCAATAATTGTTTTGAAAAGCTCTCTGTAGGCTCAGACGGACATGTATATCCTTGTCAGTCTTTTGCAGGAGATACAAGGTTTGATGCCGGCTCTGTAAGAGAGAAGCCTTTAAAAGAGATATGGTTTAAGTCAAAGGGCATGACAGATTTCAGGAACCACAGCGTTGAGCATAAAGAGGGCTGTAAGTCATGCTATCTTAAGTTTTTCTGCGGCGGCGGATGCACTGCGCAAAGTTTTTATGCCAGTGAAGCAGAGACAGGGAAGGGCTCTACCATGGCCCAAGAGCCGTACTGTTTAACCTATAAGGATTTGTTTGAAAAAATCCTCTGGGATTTAGCAAAGGAAGGCGTACATTCTACGGATTCAGGCAGCTATAGTACTCCATATGTCTATAATGCAATGGATGGAAAGCTCCCTCAGCATTTAGAGCCTGCTTATAAAACAGTTGATAAAGATTTTGAGGTGGGAACCTACCACTGCTCTTGTGTAATGGCTATTGATGTTGAGGACGATGAGGCAGTGTGCAAGCCTGAAATAAAGGGTCAGATAACAAAGACTGTTAGGAAAAAGTTTTCCGTAGCAGCCCATAAACCAGAGGCAAATTACTACTGTCCGACAGGTTATGACCCTGAAGACCTGAAGCATATCCCCACAGATGTCCTTGAGGTGTCCTACGGATGCGGAAATCCCGCAGCTTTAGCAGAGCTTAAGGAGGGGTATACTGTTTTGGATTTAGGTTCAGGCGCGGGCATTGACTGCTTTATTGCTGCAAAAAAGCTTGGGAAAAGCGGAAAAGTAATTGGCATAGACATGACAGATGAGATGATAGAGAAGGCAAGCAATGCTGCCATAAAGGTTGCAGAATCATTGGGATACGATATAGTTGAATTTAAAAAAGGTGAGCTGACGTCTTTACCTGTAGAGGATAGCTCTGTTGACCTCGTAATATCAAACTGCGTTGTAAACCTTACAGAAGATAAGACCACTGTTATGAATGAGGTATTTAGGGTGCTGAAGCCAGGCGGCAGATTTGTCATATCTGACATAGTTTCTGATAAGCCTGTTCCTGGCTATATGAAAAGAGATAGGGAGCTATGGGCAGCCTGCTTATCAGGGGCGCTGACAGACAAGAGATTTAAGGAGTCAGCAGATGAGGCAGGGCTTGCAAATGTAGAGCTAAAAAGGAACTACCTCTATAAGAGCGTAGAGTATATAAATTTCTACTCTGTTACACTGAAGGGTGAAAAACCTAAGAATTAGGCGTTTTGAAGCTAAGGAGGAAATATTATGAGAGTTACTCTTGTTAATGCTCAGGTGCTGGACGGCAATAATGTAATACCGCCGCTTGGTGTTATGTACATTGCTGCTGTATTGGAGAAGGCAGGCCATAAGGTTCAAATCTTTGATGCTGACCCGCAGTATGATACTAATATTGTCTCAGATATAAAGAGCTTTAACCCTGACCTTATCGGGTTTGGCTTTCTCACTGTAGCTTATCAGCGGGCGCTAACACTCAATAATATGTTAAAGAAGGAATTCTCCAGTGTGCCTTTTGGCTGCGGCGGCGTTCACCCAACAGTAAAGCCTGCGGAGACCATGAATGAGTTTGACGCAGACTTTATAGTACTGGGAGAGGGTGAACAGACAATACTTGAGGTTTGTGAAAAACTTGAAAAAAAGGAAAGCCTTGCCGGCGTTAATGGCATTATATATCGCGACCGTGAGAGCGGAAAGATTGTAGAGAATGGCAGAAGGGAAATGATACCGGATTTAGACACCTTGCCGTTTCCGGCCCGTCACCTGCTTGATATGACTCCTTACCTTAAGCCGCCTGGCATTATCAGGGGCTATGCCACAAAAAACCAGACAACGATTATGACAGGCAGGGGATGCCCGTTCAGATGCATCTATTGCGGAAGCCATACTATATTTGGCAGAAAGACAAGAAGGCGCTCTGCAAAGAATGTTGTGGATGAGATAGAGTTTCTACATAAGACATACGATATAAAAGGCATTTACTTTTGCGATGATACCTTCACATTAAGGCCTGAATGGGTCAAGGAGTTTTGTGAGGATCTGATAAGCAGAAGATTAGATATAAAATGGGGGGGCCAGTCAAGGGTTGACCAGACAGATGTGGAATTAATGAAGTTGATGAAAAAGTCAGGGCTTGTCCAGCTTGATTTTGGAGTTGAAAGCGGCTCTGAAAGGATGCTCAAGGTGCTTGGCAAGGGCGGACTTGGCGACAGGTCTGATAAGATTAGAAAGTCCTTTGAACTATGCAGAGAGCTTGATATAAGGACGCTGGCTACCTTTATAATCGGCAACCCAGAAGAGACCAAAGAAGATATTCAGCAGACCTTTGACCTCGCTAAAGAGATAAAGGCAGATTATACCGCCTTCTATTTTCTTACGCCGTATCCCGGAACAGAGATATACGACATGGCAATAAAGAACGGATGGCTTGACCCTAAACTTCCGTTCTCAGAGATATGGGCTCACAGGCAGCCTGAGGTTCCACTAATGCAGATAACCTTTGACAGGGAAGATTTAAGGGACATCCGCAAAAAGATGCAGAACCACTTCTTTACAAGAAATTACCTTAGGCGCTCTGGAAATGTTAACTTCTACGGGATACTGTTTTCAATTATATTCAGGCACCCAAAGGTAATCCTTGAGGTCTTAAACAAACTCATAAGGACCGGAAGGATAGATTATGTGGTAGAGACGCTTAACGCCGAGTACTGGAAAATGAAGAAATACGAGGCTGCTTAAAAAAAATAATAAAGGATAAGATAAGTTGAAAAGGGTTGTAATTTTGAAATTACAACCCTTTTTTGTTATATTAGCTTAATCTCTTCTTAGCGGGTGTAACTCAGTGGTAGAGTGTCAGCTTCCCAAGCTGAAGGTCGGGGGTTCGAATCCCCTCGCCCGCTTTATTTAGTCTGTATAGTTTTAAAAACTCTTTTAATTTTACAGGAATTTTGTTATGTTAAAACAAAAATGAAAGGAGAAATATTATGAGTGTATCTGAGAACAGAAAGAAGTTTAGTGAATTAATACAGAGGTGGATAATTATAGAGGACAATACTATTGAAGTTGCTGATGACCTGATAAAGAGGGCAAACAATCCGGTTGTGAAAACATTTATTGAGATAATAAAACTTGACTCTGAGAAGCACAAGCGTATCTTAGAGTCCATACGCTTAAGCCTCGATTCAACAGTGGTTTTAAGCCGTGATGATCTGCAGGTTCTTGATACTTTTATAGAGAGACACAAGGATGTGGAAAAGAACGCCATTGCAACTGCTGAGCAGGCATTAGAGATGGCTTCCCTGCCGATACCCAAGATGCTTTTATCTCATCTACTGGAAGATGAGAAGAGCCATGATACATACACAAATGATCTGGCTAACCTAAAAATCTATATGGCTAAGTCTACAGGCTAAAAGCAGGTTAATACGCCTTAAGATTTATTTCTTTATGCATTTGCTTTTATTCCATTTTTTGTGTGATTTTTTTTACCAAAAAAAGCATTAACCCATGGACTTTCTATTCATGGGAGGGCTATCATTTCTGCTTTTAGATGTTACCCTTAAGCGGCTAAAAAATACTTGACAAGTTTAGTAAACTATTTTATATTTTAGACATGCTGAGGTTATCAACTAAAGGCCAGTATGGCGTAAGGGCGATGTTTGAGATAGCAAAAAGCTACAATTACGGCCCTATCTCCATTAAAGAGATTGCAAAAAGACAAAGGGTTTCTATCCCTTATCTGGAGCAGATATTAAACAAGCTGAAAAGGGACGGCCTCATTAAAAGCCATAAGGGGCCGGGCGGAGGATATGTATTAAGCAAGAAACCTCAGGGCATAAATATAAGCGATATACTTACAACCCTGGAAGGGCCTGTGACTATTACGAGTTGCCTTGGACCAAAGGCAAAGGGCTGCTCAATGGTTGAAGGCTGTGTGGCAAGGCTTCTCTGGGAATCGCTTGGAGAGAAGATTGAACACTTTCTTCAGACAATAAGCCTTAATGATTTGCTGAAAGAAGAAAGTGCGCTTATAAGGGGAAATAATGGCAATCACAGAGACACATCAAAGAGATGAGGCTGCATTGAAATTTATTGATGAGCCTGTAGAGGCAGACGCTGTAACGGATGTAATTTACATGATGTGTCCGATGCATCTGCTTACACTGCAGCAGAGAATAAAAGAACTCAGCGTGGGGCAGGTGCTTGCTATACTTACAGATTATGACGGGGCGCTTGAAGACATCCCGGAGTGGTGCGCAAAGACAGGGAATGAATTTATTGGCGTTAAAGAGTCGCCTGATTATTTCAGCTTTTATGTAAGAAAACTTAAGGAGTGAATATGCAAAACGTATATCTTGATTACGTAGCAACGAATCCGCTTCATCCTATGGTCTTGGAAGCAATGATGCCTTATCTTAAGGAAGATTTTGGAAATCCCCTAAGTCTTTATTCTTTCGGTTCAAAGGCAAGGGAGGCAATTGAGAATGCAAGGGCGCAAGTGGGCTCTCTGATTAATGCAAAGCCGAATGAAATAATATTTACTGCAAGCGGAGCTGAGGCAAATAACTTTGCCCTTCGCGGCATTGCCATTGCCAATCAGAACCGCGGGAAGCATATAATCGTTTCCAAGGTTGAGCATCATTCAATCCTTAATTCTGCCCGTTTTCTTGAAAAATCAGGTTTTGCAGTTACCTATCTCCCTGTTGACAAACACGGCATTGTTGAGCCTGAGACAGTAAAAAAGGCAATAACAAAAGAAACGACACTTATATCTGTAATCCATGCAAGCCCTGAGATTGGCGCTATAGAGCCGATTGCCGAAATCTCAAAGATTGCAAAGGAACATAATATAATTTTTCACACAGACGCCGTTGCATCCACAGGCAATATCCATGTAGATGTGCAGGCACTGGGGGTTGACCTGCTCTCTATGACAGCCCATCAATTTTACGGACCAAAAGGCGCAGCAGCGCTTTTTGTCAGAGAAGGCATAAGGATAGTCCCTTTAATATATGGCGGCATACAGGAAGGCGGCAGGCGCGCAGGCACTGAGAATGTGCCTGCAATAGTCGGCATGGGGAAGGCGGCGGAATTGGCAAGGATGAACATAGACAAACGCATAAGCTATGTTAAGCCGCTCAGGGACAAATTAATGGATGGATTGCTAAGGATAGATAAAGTTCATCTGACAGGGCATCCTGGGCAGAGGCTGCCTGGACACGCGAGCTTTGTGGTTGAATACGTAGAGGGTGAGGCAATGCTTCTGCTTCTTGCGAGTAATGGGATATATGTAGCAAGCGGTTCTGCCTGCTCATCAAAGGCGCTTAAGGCCTCCCCTGTTTTACTTTCTTTGGGGATGCCTGCCCATCTTGCGCAGGGCTCTATAGTATTCACACTTGGCGAAGGAACTAAAGAAGAAGAAATAAACTACACGATAGACACATTTCAGAAAATTGTAACCCGTTTAAGGGAAATATCCCCTTATTCAAAGGGGTGGGAAGGAACGGAGGATGCGCCATGTATAGCGAAAAAGTAATGGATCATTTTACAAACCCAAGAAATGTAGGAGAAATACCTGATGCAGACGGTGTAGGCATGGAGGGTAACCCGACATGCGGCGATGTAATGAAGATTTATTTAAAGGTTACAGACAATGTCATAACTGACGCAAAGTTCAAGACATTTGGCTGCGGAGCAGCAATTGCTGTGTCAAGCATGGTTACAGAAATGATAAAGGGCAAGACCCTCGATGAAGCGCTTAATATATCAAAAGAGGCTGTTGCAAACGAACTCGGCGGACTGCCTCCGCAGAAGATGCATTGTTCAAATCTAGGCGCTGACGCCCTGCGTAAGGCAATAGAAGACTATAAACAAAAGACTAAATCCTAAGAAATTTTAAATTTATCATTGCAAAATGCAAAATGTTAAATGATAAATGAATCTTTGTTTAGAATTTAGATATTAGAAATTAGGATTTGATTTAAATATTATGGCTGTACTTGAAATCAAAACATTTCCTGACAAGATCCTGAAAGAGAAGACCTCTCCTGTTACGGAATTTGGCAGCGGGCTGCAAAGCCTTATTGATGACATGATTGAGACAATGTACGCCTCGTCAGGTGTAGGGCTTGCCGCAAATCAGGTGGGTGCGGCTAAGAGGGTTATAGTTATTGATGTATCAAGCAGGGATGAGAATGTCCCCTTGCTTATACTTTTAAACCCTGAGATTGTGTTGTCAGGGGGAGAGGTTGAAGACGAAGAAGGCTGCCTGAGTATTCCGGGGTACAGGACAATTATAAAGAGGGCTGAGAATGTAACGGTGTCAGGGCTTGACAGACACGGTAAGCCTGTAGAGATAGAGGGCAGCGGTTTGCTGTCACGGGCGCTTCAGCATGAGATAGACCATCTGAACGGCTTGCTTATTATTGACAGAATAGGGACGATTAAAAGGGAATTCTTTAAGAAGCGATACAGGAAAACAGTAACGAGTAACGAGTAACAAGTGACAAGTAACCTTAAAAACAGTAATAAGTCAACAGTAACGAGTAACGAGTTAGACACTAAATACTCGTCACTCGTCACTCGTCACTGTCACTGCCTCTAATAATGCGCATAGTTTTCTTTGGCACGCCTAATTTTGCCGTTCCATCCATTAAGAAATTACTAAATTCTGCTTATGAAGTTATTGCGGTAGTTACCCAGCCTGACAAACAGAGCGGAAGGGGAAGAAAGGCTGTCTTTTCCCCTGTAAAAGAAGAGGCATTAAAGGCCGGTCTTAAAATACTGCAGCCTGTGAGGGTAAAAAATCCTGAATTTATCAGCGAACTGAGGCTGCTAAATCCCTCTGCAATAGTTGTTGTTGCATACGGCCAGATACTTCCGCCTGAGATTATTCATATGCCAGCGTATGGCTGTATAAACATCCATGCCTCTCTGCTTCCAAAATATCGTGGCGCAGCGCCGATAAACTGGGCTATAATTAACGGAGAAAACACGACAGGGGTTACTACAATGCTTATGGATGAGGGAATGGATACAGGCCCGATGTTGCTTCAGGAATATATAAGGATTGAGAAGGATGACACAGCTGGCAGTCTCTCTGAAAAACTTTCAATTACAGGCGCAGATTTATTAATAAAGACCTTAAAGGGTTTGGAGGATGGAGGTTTAAAGCCAACGCTGCAAGCAGGCGAGGCTACTTACGCTCCTTTATTAAGGAAGACTGACGGCGTTATTAATTGGTCTAAGACAGCAAAGGAACTAACCAATTTTATAAGGGGGATGAACCCGTGGCCGGGGGCTTATAGTTTTCTTGAAGGCAAAAGAGTTAAAATCCTAAAGGCAGATACTTCGTATGGAGACGCAGATGCAGGCGTGATAAATGAGGCATCAAAGGAGGGATTACTTGTTGGTACAGGGGATGGCCTGCTTTCAATATTTGAGATTCAGCCTGAGGGGAAACCTGTTATGAGCGTAAAATCATTTTTACAGGGCAGAGAACTCAGGCAAGGTATGAGGTTTTATGAAGAGACAATTGGTTAGAGGGGTGTTTCTAAAGATTGTATTCCCTGTGATGAGTATAGTAAGCAGTGTTTTTAGGATTAATAAAGAAAAAGTTCAGCAGCTCGTAATTAATGTAAACAATAAACTCGTAAGGAATGGCAGGTTTAATCCAACAAAAAGGATTTTACTGCTTCTTCCGCACTGCCTGCAGTGGAGTGAGTGCAAACTTAAAATAACCTTCAATGTTTATAATTGTGCAGGCTGCGGTAAATGCGAGATAAAAGACTTTACTACTATAGCCAAGAAACTCGGGCTGGAGCTTTTTATTGCTACAGGCGGCACGCTTGCAAGAAGGATAGTAGCTGATACCAAACCTGAGGCAATTGTTGCTGTTGCCTGCGAGAGGGATCTCTCAAGCGGTATTGCTGATTCGTATCCTATGCCTGTGCTTGGGATTATAAACGATCGGCCCTACGGGCCTTGCTTTAATACAAGGGTTGATATTGACAAGGTAGAAGATGCGCTTAAATTCTTTGCAGGAGAAATAAAATAGTATCAAAGTATCAAAGTCCAAGACATTGACACTTTGACACTCTGAATCTTTGACACTATCCAAAAGGGGGATTTCATGATTAAGGTATCACCTTCTATACTTTCAGCGGATTTTTCAAGGCTTGCAGAGGAGATAAAGGCAGCGGAAAAGGCAGGGGCAGACTTAATACATGTTGATATTATGGACGGACATTTTGTCCCTAATATAACGATAGGCCCGCCTGTAGTTAAATCAATTAAAAAAGTTACCTCCATCCCCCTTGATGTGCACCTTATGATTGAGGAGCCTGACAGGTATATAGAGGACTTTGCAAAGGCAGGCTCTGATATTATAACCGTTCATGCTGAGGCAGATACACATCTTCACAGGACTGTGCACAGGATAAAGGAGATGGGGATAAAGGCAGGGGTTTCGGTTAATCCTGCAACGCCATTATGCAATATAAACTTTATACTGCCTGATGTGGATATGATACTTATTATGTCAGTTAACCCCGGCTTTGGCGGACAGGAGTTTATACCGAGAACACTTGAGAAGATAAAGACGCTAAGAAAGATGATAGACGATAAGGGTTGTAAGGCAGAGATAGAGGTAGACGGCGGGGTAACCACAGATAATGCCTCAGAGGTGGCGAAGACAGGCGCTAATATACTTGTAATGGGCAATGCCTTCTTTAGTTCAAAAGATTATGCGGAGGTTGTAAGCGCAGTGAGAAAAAGGTGTGCGTAGGGCTTTGCAGTTATGAGGATCTCTATTACGGTAAAGACAGTCTCCCATAAAGAGAAGATAGAGAAAGCAGACAGGGGGTATATAGTTTATATAAAGGAAAGACCTGTGGAGGGGAGGGCAAATAAGGCAGTGATAAATCTTCTGTCTGAATATTTTGATGTCCCCAAGTCTCAAATCTCCATCCACTCAGGCATGAAGTCTAAGCAGAAAATAATTGAGATAACTACGTGATTTGTATATGTTTTAAATAGGGCTTTGTTGGGCTGTAAAGCTAACAAGCTAACAAGCCTGCAAGCTGATAAGCTGGTAACATGGCTAACGAAGAGCTTTTAGATGTTGTTACAGAGTCAGGTAAAATAATCAGGACGCTGCCGCGCTCCGAGATACACGGAAATCCATCCTTGATGCACAGGGTTGTCCATGTCCTTGTGTTTAACGGAGAGGGCGGACTGTTGCTTCAGAAACGTTCAATGAATAAAGATGTCGCTCCGGGTAGGTGGGATACCTCTGTGGGAGGGCACATAAATCATGGAGAGACCATAGAGGAGGCGTTAAGACGTGAAATGGAGGAAGAGCTCGGGATAGTAGTTAACGATAAGGGCAGCCTGTCTATGCCTGAATTTCTTTATACATATATCCATTCAAACCCTTACGAAACAGAGCTTGTATATACTTTTGCCTATACCTATGACGGAGAGCCGCTATTTAACAGGGAAGAAATAGACGAGGTTCGTCCATGGAGTATAGAGGAGATAGACAAGACTATTGGCAAAGGCGTCCTGAGTGATAATTTTGAGCATGAATTTGCTATGTACTCAGGGCTTAGAGTGTCACACTATAGTAACGGTAAAAAGAAAATTACCATAATCCCCCCATCCCCCCTTTAGTAAACTTACCATGTTCCACATTTCTGACTGGACACCGGGGGTATCTATTTGTTAAATTATCCGCATGGTGATATGCGGGAACGAAATATCTTCCGAGAAAATAAACCGGATAAAGAATATGATAGCAGAAAATCAGC
>JACQXF010000024.1 GCA_016208855.1 Nitrospirota bacterium
GTTGGGCTGTTCGCCCATTAAAGCGGTACGAGAGTTGGGTTCAGAACGTCGTGAGACAGTTCGGTCCCTATCTGTTGTAGGCGTTGGAGACTTGAGAGGAGCTGTCCTTAGTACGAGAGGACCGGGATGGACGGACCTCTGGTGTGTGGGTTGTTCTGCCAAGAGCAGCGCCCAGTAGCTATGTCCGGATGGGATAACCGCTGAAGGCATCTAAGCGGGAAACTCGCCTCAAGATTAGGTCTCCCTGCCCGCAAGGGCACTAAAGGCCTGTGGTAGACTACCACGTTGATAGGCTGGGTGTGTAAGTCCGGTGACGGATTAAGCTAACCAGTACTAATAGGCCGTGAGCCTTGACCTGCCAAAAATCTAATATCTGCAGTTGTCAAAAATCCGCTGTATTTTATTACCGTGGATAAAATCTGCCTTTTTATAATCTCGAAAAAGAAGCATGCTAAGTCCTTCGTTGCTGGTTCAAAATCCGGAGGAGAAGAGTTAGTGTGCTATAATGTTTTTAAAAATAAGTAAACTTTTACGAGGCAGGATTAATGATAGAAAAGGATGTATTTGACGAGATAATAGAGATAGGCAAGAAACGAGGCGTTCTTACCTATGATGAAATAAATGAGGCGCTCCCACCTGAGTATTTTTCCCCTGATGAGATAGAAGACCTGATGGATTTGCTTCAAGATATGGGCGTTAAGGTTGTTGAGACGGAAGAAGCCCTCCATTTAGAAGCCGAACCTGAAAAAGAGAAGGTTGAAGAGTATGAAAAGGCAGAGGACCTTGTCCAGGCGTATTTTCACTCTATGGGCGATATCTCCATCCTTACAAGAAGTGAAGAGGTAGAATTAGCTAAAAAATTGGAAGAGGGCAAGGCGATCCTTAAGGGATTATTAAAAGGCCTCACTCTTACTAAAAGAATTGAGAAGAGCTTTGAGAGTGAAGAAGAGTTTCTTGAGGAGGAGGACAAGGACGAAGAGATTATGATAAGGGTCCTTAAAAGACTTAAGGAACTAATAGAAGAGGCAGGCGTCATTAATAAAAGGCTACTCCCCTATGGAGGGTCTCTTAACTCCATAAGAGGCCTTGCCAAGAATGAATTGATTACAAGGAATCTAAGGCTTGTTGTTAATATTGCAAAGAATTATGTTGGCAGGGGGCTGCCTCTGCTTGATCTTATACAGGAAGGCAATATCGGTCTTATGAAGGCAGTAGATAAGTTTAAATACGAAAAGGGATTTAAGTTTTCAACCTATGCCACATGGTGGATAAGACAGGCTATAACAAGGGCGCTTATAGATCAGACTAAGACCATCAGAGTTCCTGTTCATATGATGGAGTTCTATAACAGGGTCACTAAGGCTTCGAGGGAACTGACCCAGACGCTTGGGAGGGAGCCGACTGACGAAGAAATTGCCAAAAAGCTTACTGTTTCTGTAAGAAAGGTGGAAGAGGTATTCAGGGCAATACAGGACCCCATTGCGTTGCAGACTCCTATTGGAGATGAAGATACTGAGCTGGAGGACTTTATTGGCGATAAGGCAAGCCCGTCGCCATATGCTGATGCTGAGAAGAAAGAAACTTCACTTTATATCCAGAATGTATTAAAGACACTTACCCCTAAGGAAGAGAAGGTTATAAGGATGAGGTTTGGCATAGGCGCTGACAGAGACCATACCCTTGAAGAGGTAGGAAGGCATTTATCAATCACAAGGGAAAGGGTAAGACAGATAGAGGCAAAGGCTTTAAGAAAGCTCAAACACCCAAGCAGGCTTAAGGCGCTTAAGCTGTTGGTAACCACATAAAATTTATCAATTGACAATTATCATTTTACATTTTGCATTGATAATTGGTAATTTTTAGATATTACTTTTTCCCCCACATATCCCCTATTGTTACTTCCTTTTCGCTTTTTAAGATAATCGCCGCTGATGTAGTTGATTGGAGGGATATAACCTGAATTGTACCTGTAGGCATCTCTATTTTTGAGTCCGCAAGGGAGATAGCCGAGAAGATATCTCCTATCTCTAAGCCGTCATTTTGCCCCTTGTCAAGATAAACAATCCCTGCCGGCCCTGATATATGGTTGTTCATATGCGATTCCACTATATGTCCGCGAATATCAGGAGTTCTGGCCTTCTCAGGGGCAAGGGGCGGCTCTATCTCTGAATAAGGCATAAGACCGTCGCCAACCTCTAATTCTTCAAAGGCTGTTGTTATCACGGCCTTTGGGACATTGCTGTCTGCTCCGACTACCTCAACCACGCCGCCTATCCTTAGATGATGCCCGATGAAACGGCCTGTCACAGGGTGTTTAACCCTCTTTATATTTTTTATAATATAAAATTTGTCTCCAACATTGGCTTTTGCATTTAAATAAACATAATCATTTTTGCCGGATATCGTCTGGTCTTTTGGCGAACCGCCTATTGCCCCTTTATTCCGCAAGTCATTTGAAATCCAGCCGCTTGAAATATATAAATTTTTATCTACAATGTATTTTTTAGGTTTTTCTTTTTTAACGTCAGAGGACTTCTCTGCATGAGCTTCAGGTTTTGCAGCAATAGGCGCTTCTTGCTCCGGCGCCTCAGCAGCAGGCGCTAATTTTTCTTTTAAGGGGATGCTTATCTTTTTGCCTGGGTAGATGAGGTCAGGGTTTTTGATTTGAGGATTTACACTCCATACCTTAGGCCACAAAAAAGGGTCGTTTAGCTTGCCGCCTGTGATATCCCAGAGTGTGTCGCCTTTTTGAATTATATATTCTTCTGATTCTGTATCTTCAGCAGTTGCAAGAGGAACATAGAAGAGCAGAGCAATAAGGAATAAGCAAAATGTTTTTTTCATGCAGCCCCCTTTTTATTGAGCGGATTATAATAAGGCTTCAAAATTAAGATATACGAGCAACTGACTTGTGTCAAGTTCTAAATTGGATTGCTTTTCTGCCGTCTATTTACAATATCGCCAAAGTTTTTTAGGATACGAAGCCCTATTGCCTGGCTTTTCTCAGGATGAAACTGGGTAGCAAAGATGTTTCCCCTATGCACCATTGAGGTGAATTCTATGCCGTAATCTGTTGTGGTTGAAACTATTGAGCTGTCCTCAGGCGCTACATAAAATGAATGTACAAAATAGAGGAAACTCTTATCTGTGACCCCCTGAAGCAGCGGGTTGTCTCTTTTTATCTTTACCTCGTTCCAGCCCATATGGGGGACTTTTAGTCCGTTATGAGGAAATCGTGGAACCCTTCCGTTGAAGATATCAAGCCCCTTGCATACGCCGAACTCCTCTGACTCGGTAAAGAGAATCTGAAGCCCCAGGCATATTCCAAGATAGGGCTTGCCTTTCTTAATTGAGTCTACAATTGCATTTATGAGGCCAAGGTTTGAGAGTTCTCTCATACAGTCCCTGAAAGCGCCGACACCGGGCAGTACAATTGCATCAGCTTTTTCAATAATATCAGCCTTATTTGTTACAGTAACGCTGACCCCTGCCTTGATAAATCCCTTCTCTACGCTCTTGAGATTTCCCATTCCATAATCAATAACAGCAATCATGTTTCTATTTTAAAAAATATTACTTGAAAAAATAAAATAAATTCGTGTATATTTCAGCCGATAGTTTATATTGAGGGGGTGAGACATGATACCTAAAAGGGTATTTTTTACAAAAGGCGTAGGGATTCACAAGGATAAGCTGGCATCTTTTGAGCTTGCATTAAGAAACGCAGGGATAGAGAAGTGCAATTTGGTTTATGTCTCAAGTATCTTCCCTCCGAGCTGTAAGATAGTGACAAGGGAGAAAGGGCTAAAGGCAATTAAGCCCGGGCAGATAACTTACTGTGTGATGGCGAGAAATGAGACTAATGAGCCAAACAGGCTTATCTCATCTGCAATCGGTTTGGCTGTGCCCAAGGATGAGGATAGTTACGGATATCTTTCAGAGCATCACTCGTTTGGAGAAACAGGCAAGAAGGCAGGAGATTATGCAGAAGACCTTGCTGCCACAATGCTTGCCACGACCCTTGGATTTTCTTTTGACCCAAATCTCGCATGGGATGAGAGGAAACAGGTTTATAAGGCAAGCGGATATATCTTTAAAACCTCCAATATATGCCAGTCTGCCGAAGGAAATAAGCACGGTCTCTGGACAACGGCAATAGCAGCCGCGGTCCTTTTGCTTGATTAGTTCAGGGCGGATATTGTAGTTGGCATACAACAAGACACCACATAATTTTGGCGGACTGCCTAAGGAGTTCTCAAACTATAATGCCTCGCAGGTCGTAATCCTGCCGATTCCGTTTGACAAGACAAGCTCATGGCTTAAAGGCTCTGATAAGGGGCCTGATGCTGTTATTGAGGCATCAAAGAATATGGAGCTCTACGATATAGAGACCAATTCAGAGGTATATAAAAATGGAATCTACACTGCAAAAGGTATTATTGCCAAGAAACCGGAAGAGATGGTAGATAAGGCATACAGAGGGGTTAAAGTTTTTCTAAGTGATAAAAAATTTGTTGTCAGCCTTGGAGGCGAGCATTCAGTCTCTCTTGGCCCTGTAAAGGCTCATCTGGAGGCCTTCAAGGACGTAAGCATACTTCATCTTGATGCCCATTCTGACAGGCGGGACTCTTATGAGGGTGACAGGCTGAGTCATGCAAGTATTATCGCAAGGGTAAAAGAGGTATTAGGGTTAAGGGTCAAGGGTCAAGGGTCACAAACAGGAGGGGTAGTATCTGTCGGGATAAGGAGTATGGACTCATCAGAACTGGAAAATATAAAAGGTGATAGAATTTTTTATGCATCTGAGATACAGAAATCAAAAAACTGGATAAAAGAGGCTGTAAGAAATCTCACAAAGAATGTCTATATCACAATAGACCTTGATGTATTTGATTCATCCATTATGCCTTCAACAGGCACGCCTGAGCCGGGAGGGCTTACGTGGTATCAGGTAATGGATTTAATGGAGAGTGTCTTTAAAAATAAAAATGTAGTTGGTTTTGATGTTGTGGAGCTTTGTCCGTCTCAGAATAAAGCCCCTGATTTTTTAACTGCAAAGCTTATCTATAAGCTCTTAAGCTATAAGTTTGCCTAAAGCATCTGTATATACTCATTGACTTCTGATTTGAACTTTCCTTCTATGTCTTTTATTGCATCAACCAGAACCTTCAGGTCTTCCCACTTGATATTGAAAATATATGAATATGTGAAGACTGTCCTGAAGGAAAGATACCTTGTAAGCACCTGAAACAGGTCGGGCGGCAAAATCCCTATCTCAGCGGATTTCTTAAGCACCTTCTCATGCCAGTGCGGGGAGTCAGTAACATCAAGGCTGTCATAGAGGAGCATCTGTTTTAGGGTCTTTTCAATGCCTGTATATATATTCAGGATAAACGTAGATATTGCTGCGAGTTCTCTGAGCGAATATTCAGGTTTCTCAGGTGTGACAATGGAGAATAGTTCATCCATTGCCATGTCTATGTTTTTAAATTCACTGTCGCAGTATGTTTTAAGCTCTTCTTTGGTCATTGCTATAACTCACAGCCTCCCTGACTTAATAATAGATATCAGAAGCCATATTCCAAGTATAAATGCTATAAAGAAGCCTATCGCACCCATTGCCGGCATCCCGAATATCTTTCCGCCAACGCCTGACAGTATTAACAGCGATGAGCTTACTGTTATTGCCCCAACTATTATACTAAATGCCATGCGGTTGCTTGAACGGTCTATGTCCCTTATGAGCCTGTCCATGCCAACCGGGTTTATCTTAAAACTTAGCTCATCCCTTAAGGTCTTTCTTAAAAGCTTTCCAAGCTGTTTTGGCGTTGTTATAAAAAGGTCGCTAAACTCTGAAACGTTCTTCTTAACCTGTGAGAATATCTTTTCAGGTCCCCTCTGTTTTCTTAAAAGCCTTGTGGCGTAAGGTTCGGCAATGTTTATAAAGTTAAATTCAGGCTCAAGCTGCCTTGCAATATTATCAAGTATCAGAAGTGTTTTATTCATAAGCATAAGGTCTGATGGAAGCCTCAGGCCGTGTTTTATGGACATATGCGTAATTGCATCAAGATACTGGGCGAAATTTATCTCGGCAATTGTTAGTCCGTAAAGGGGTTCGTAGATCTCTGCAAGGTCGGATTTTAATTCCCTTCTTAAGACATCAATATCTATTCCTTCTTCTGTGATAATCCCAAGTTCAATGTACTGATCAATGAGCTTGTCAAAATCCTTGTCAACAAGGGCAATAAATACATTTGCTATGTTCTCCATAACCTCAGGCGTAAGCCAGCCTACGATTCCAAAATCCACAAGCCCTATCTTTCCGTCAGGCAGTACAAACATATTTCCGGGATGCGGGTCTGCATGGAAGAACCGGTCTTCAAATATCATCTTGAAGTATGCCTCTGTCCCTGCCTTTGCTATGGCATGTTTTTCAATGCCCTGCGACTCAATGCCTTCTATGTTATCTATCCTTATGCCCTCAAGCCTCTCCATTACTATGACCTTCTCAGATATCATGCCCGGATAGACCTGCGGGATATGTATACGGGGGTCGTCTAAAAAGTTTCTCCTGAGCCTTGCGGCGTTTTTGGCCTCTTCAACGAAATTCAATTCTTTTTTTACTGTTTTTGAAAACTCTTCCACTATCCCCAACGGGTTAAATATTTTACTTTCAGGGATATATTTCAGAAATAAACGCGCAACAGAATTCATGATGGCTATGTCTGTCTCAATAATTTCCTTTATATCAGGCCGTTGAACCTTAACAACCACTTTTTCACCTGTCATAAGGGTTGCGTAATGGACCTGCGCTATGGAGGCAGCAGCTATGGGATGGGCGGTAAAATCAGAGAACATGTCTTTTATGGATACCTTAAGCTCTGCTTCTATAATCCTTGTGGCTTCTTCTGCGGGAAATGGCGGAACTTCATCCTGAAGCTTTTTAAATTCATCAGCATAAGGCTGTGTTATAAGGTCAGGCCGTGAGGAGAGAAGCTGGGCAAGCTTTATAAACGAGGGGCCGAGTTCGCTGAAAGCCATCCTGAGTCTTTCAGGGATTGTATGTTTTTCAAGCGGAGGCCAGTAGCCGAATGCCTTTAGTTTTTTGCGTAAGGGAATGAACCGCTGAAGGTTTATCTGTTCAATAAGCTGACCAAAGCCGTGCTTTAAAAATACATTAACTATTTCCCGTATGCGTCCAACATTTTTATATGTCTGCCAGTACCTTAATAGGTCTGAGATGGGCATTTTATTCTTCCGGGATGTCTTCTGAACCTTTTGCCTCTTCCAGTTTTTTTATTCTTGCAGAAAGCGCCTGTACTTTTCTCTGGAGCTTCTCTACATCCTCTCTGGTTGGAAGATTCATTTTTTCCATGGCGCTATCTATAATGTCTGATACGCTTTTTCCAATATCCTTTCCTGTCTGGTCAGCCTTTTCAGTCCATTCCTTAATAAGCTTGGCGCCTTCTGTTTCGCTTAACTCGCCTTTCTTGATGAGGTCGTCTACAAAGTCCTTTACTTTCTCCTGCACTCCTACGCCTGCCATTAATGCCTTGCGTATTAAATCAAAGCCTGTCATAAACACCTCCTGTTTTATTTAGTAACAAGTAACGAGTGACAAGTGACGAGAACCAATAAAGCATCTCTAATCTTTCAACTCGTTACTGTTTTCCTAACTAAATCATAGACTAAATTCAGCGCCTTATCAACTCCCTCTGTATCTTTAGTGCCTCCCTGAGCCATATCAGGCCTTCCGCCTCCTTTGCCGCCTGTAACAGCCTTTAAAATGTTTCCGGCATTAAATTGGGATAATAAGTCTTTTGTTACAATGGAGACATAGGATACCTGCCCATCAAGCACAGAGCCGAGCACAAGCACGCCTGAGCCTATTTTATCCCTTAGCTTATCGCCAAGCTCCCTTAGCGCCTTCATATCATAGCCGTCTATTCTCTTGGTAAGCACTTTGATATTGTCTATATTGACAATGTTAGAGAGTATTGTATCAGCTCTTCCAAGAATAGCTTTTGACTTTAGCTTCTCAAGTTCTTTCTCTTGCGCCTTTGCATCATCTATAAGCCTTTTGAGCCTTTCAGAGACATTGAGCTCTTTGACTTTGAGCAGATCTGCTGCCTTTCTTAACTCTTCTTCCTCTGCCTTTACAAACTGAAGGGCGCTTGAGCCTGTAAGCGCCTCTATCCTTCTAATGCCTGCTGCAACGCTTCCCTCAGCGATTATCTTAAATATGCCAATCTCTCCTGTTGCACGGCAGTGAGTGCCGCCGCAGAGCTCAGAAGAAAAATCGCCTGCCTTTACCACCCTTACTTTTTCTCCGTATTTTTCTCCAAATAGGGCAATAGCTCCGCTTCCTACTGCCTCGTCAATATTCATAAGAGAGGTATTAACAGGGAGGTTTCCCATGATTTTTTCATTTACAATATCTTCAACTTCCAATAACTCTTTTTCTTCCATAGGCGAAAAGTGCGTGAAGTCAAACCTGAGTCTTTCTGCCTCAACAAGGCTCCCTGCCTGCTTTACATGGTCTCCGAGCGCCTGCCGCAGCGCAGCGTGCAAGAGATGGGTTGCTGTGTGGTTGCGCATCGCAGACCTTCTGCTTTCCTCATCAACAGAGGCTGTAATATTTAAGCCTTTTTTAATTGAGCCTCTTTTTATTGTCCCAATATGTGAGATTATGCCGCTAATTTTTTTTGTATTGGTTATCTCAACCTTTAAGCCGGCTGCCCTTATAGTTCCTTTGTCTCCGGCCTGTCCTCCTGACTCGCCGTAAAATGGGGTCTTATCAAGGATTATCTCTATCTCTTCCTCTGCTTTTGCCTCGTCTATGAGCTCTCCATTTTTTATTAAAGCCATGACTGTACCGTCTGCCCGCACAGCCTCGTAGCCTGCAAACATTGTAGGGCCTGTCTCTTTGAGCAGCCTCTTGTAGATATCCGAAACTCCTGCCTCTCCGCCGACCCATGACGCCCTTGCCCTTGTCTTCTGGGCATCCATCTCTTTTTCAAAACCAGCCTCGTCAATTTTAATTCCCTTGTCTTCTGAGATATCTTTTGCAATATCAAGAGGGAAGCCGTAAGTGTCGTAAAGTTTAAAGAGCTCTGCGCCTGATATAGCGTCTTCGCCTTTTGTCTTTAACCCCTCTATAAGCTCGTTAAGTATTGACATCCCTGAAGAAAGGGTATGGCTGAATCTCTCTTCCTCAAGTTTTAGTATCTTCTTAACCCTTTTTGTGTCTTCAAGAAGCTCAGGGTATGAGTCAGACATTATCTCATACACAGAGTCAATGACTTTATGAAGGAAGGGATCTTCTATGCCAAGCATAAATCCATGCCTTGCAGCCCGTCTTATGACTCTCCTTAAGACATAACCCCTGCCTTCATTTGACGGAAGCAGTCCGTCAGATAGTATAAAAGCAACTGCCCTTATGTGGTCTGCTATGACATTCATTGATACATCAGTGTCGTGGTTTTTGCCGTAAGCCTTTTTAGAAATATCTTCAACGTGCCTTATTATAGGGGTAAAGAGATCGCTCTGGAAATTGCTGTGCCTGCCCTGCAGCACTGCTGAGAGCCTCTCAATCCCCATGCCTGTATCAATACATGGCTTTGGAAGAGGGGTGAGTTTTCCTGATGCGTCTTTTTCATACTGCATAAAGACAAGATTCCAGATTTCAAGGTATCTATCGCAGTCGCATCCTACTTTACAGTCGGGCCTTTTGCAGCCAACATCTTCGCCCTGATCTATAAGTATCTCAGAGCACGGGCCGCATGGCCCTGTATCTCCCATCTGCCAGAAATTGTCTTTCGCACCAAGCCTGACAATCCTTGAAGGAGAAATTCCGGTAAGCTCTTTCCACAGCTTTTCTGCCTCATCGTCCTGCTCATACACAGAGACCCACAGTCTTTCTTTTGGGAACTTATATCTCTCTGTGAGAAGTTCCCACGCAAACAGTATCGCCTCTTTTTTAAAGTAGTCTCCAAAGGAGAAATTTCCAAGCATCTCAAAAAATGTATGATGTCTTGCAGTTCTTCCGACATTTTCAAGGTCATTATGCTTTCCGCCTGCCCTCATGCACTTCTGCACAGTTACAGCGCGCTTATATTTGGCTGAGGCAGGCTCTAAAAAAATGGATTTAAACTGAACCATCCCGGCATTTGTAAATAGAAGGGTAGGGTCGTCTTTTGGGATAAGAGACGAGCTTGCAATGAGCTCATGCCCTTTTTCCCTGAAGAAGTCTATAAATGTTTGTCTTATCTCTTTGCTAAACATAATAATTAAAACAAATCCTAAATCAGAAATCCTAAATCCTAACAGGTTATTGAAAAAGTACTCTCGGACATTTTGTCGTCATTCCTGCGAAGGCAGGAATCCAGTCTTTTTGATGTCTTTCTGGATACCCGCCGGAGCCTGCCCTCGAATGTCGTAATCGGGGGCGGGAATGACGGTGCTCGCTCACACAATTCCCGGAAGCCTCATAATTTAGAATTTGTTTTTTAGTATTATATCAGAACGTTACTCTTCCGTGCCTCCCCATAATCTTGGGTCAAGTGCGTCTCTAAGGCCTTCGCCTATGAGGTTATAGCTTAATACAGTAAAGAGAATGGCAAGCCCCGGGAAAACAGAGAGCCACCATGCTATCTCTATATTGTCTTTCCCTGATGTCAGGATATT
>JACQXF010000025.1 GCA_016208855.1 Nitrospirota bacterium
AATTGATATTTCAAATAAGGATGCAGAAAGGGCAGACGTCCTCATGAGGGTCGCTGTCTTTTGCAATAATACAAAGATAATTAATGGAGAATACCGGGGAGACCCTACAGAGATTGCGCTTTTTGAGACAGGTATGGATATGCTTGGAGATGTAAAGTCAGAGCGGATATATGAGATACCTTTTGATTTTGAGAGAAAGAGGATGACTACTGTTTATAGGTGGACAGGGGCTCAAGGGTTCGAGGAGTCAAGTAAGAAAACACTTGAATCCTCAAATCTCGAAGCGGGGCTATGCGAAGAGCCGCTCCGACCTCGAATCCTCGAACCCTTTGAGTTTGTTGCCTATACAAAAGGGGCGCCGGAGACAGTCCTTCCGCTATGCAGCACAGCCTTAGTGAATGGGAAGGTTATCCCTCTTGATGATTTAATGCGGGAAAAGATGACAGAGGATTATAACTCCATGGCAGGGATGGGCTTAAGGGTTCTGGCGTTTGCGTATAAAGAGCTTAAAGACAGTAACGAGTCACGAGTAACGAGCCGCGAGTTAAAAGACAAAGACCTGCCTCTTGCTGCTCCTCACTCATTATTTGAAAGCGATATGGTCTTTGCAGGACTCATAGGGCTTGAAGACCCGCCTCGCTCTGAAGTCCCTCAGGCAATCAAAAAGTGTAAAGAGGCAGGAATAAGGATAATCATGATTACAGGCGACAGCAGCCGCACGGCAGAGGCTATTGCAAGAGAGATAGGGCTTGTGAAGGAGCATCCTGTGGTTATTGAGGGAAACAACTTTCTGAAGATGACCGATAAAGAGCTTCGCAGTGCGCTGCAAAAAAGAGATATTATCTTTTCACGGATGTCGCCAAAACACAAAATGAGGCTCGTGTCAGTGCTGAAAGGCGAAGGCGAGGTTGTGGCTGTTACAGGAGACGGGGTAAATGATGCGCCTGCATTAAAAAAGGCGGACATAGGCATAGCAATGGGCATTACAGGCACTGATGTGGCAAAAGAGGCGTCGGACATGATACTTCTTGATGATAATTTTGCTACTATCGTGAATGCAGTTGAAGAGGGCAGGGCTGTGTATGAGAATATAAGAAAGTTTATAAGCTATATCTTTTCATCAAACATCCCTGAAATTATCCCCTACCTTGCATACGTGCTCTTTAGAATTCCGCTTCCGCTTACAATAATACAGATATTGGCTATTGACCTTGGAACAGATATGTTCCCTGCGCTTGCCCTCGGCGCTGAAAAGCCGTCGCCTGAGGTAATGAGAAGGCCGCCGAGAAATCCAAAGGAGAGGCTGTTGAATTCTCCAACATTAAGCAGGGCATATCTTTTTCTTGGCCCCATAGAAGCGGCCGCAGGTTTGTTTGGCTTTTTCTATGTCCTTATATCAGGGGGCTGGCAATGGGGGGATATGCCTTCATCAGGCAACATGCTCTATCTGCAGGCAACAACCGCCTGCCTTACGGCAATAGTAATTACACAGGTTGCCAATGTATTTGCATGCCGTTCAATGAGGGAGTCTGTGTTTACATTAGGATTCTTTACAAATAAATTGATCTTCCTTGGAATAGCCGTTGAACTGATTATTCAGTTGTTTATTGTTTATCATCCGTGGGGCAATGCAGTATTCGGGACTCACCCAATAGGCGCCAACTTGTGGCTTATATTGCTGCTTTTTGGCATTATGCTTTTCTTTGCAGAAGAGATGAGGAAGTACATCGCAAGATTGACATGATATTCCTTGACAAGCAATATGTTATTGAATACGATATGAATAATCCATAGAAAAAATAAGAAGGAGTCAAATGAAGGCGGTTGAATTAAAAGACAGCATCTTCTGGGTAGGCGCAATTGATTGGGCAGTAAGGGATTTCCACGGCTATGTTACGCCAAGGGGAACAACCTACAATAATTATCTTATCCTTGACGAGCAGACAACCCTCATAGATACAGTGAAGGAGGGTTTTGCTGATATAACGCTGAATGCTATCAGAAACCTGATAGACCTGTCAAAGATTACCAACATAGTAATGAACCATATTGAGCCTGACCATGCAGGCTGCATTGATAAGGTAATGAGCCTTATCCCCCATGCAACTATTTACCTGACAGAAAGGGGCAAAAAGGGCCTTGACAGGCACTTTAATACATCAAAGTGGAATTTTAAGATTGTAAAGACAGGCGATACGCTTAATATCGGAAAGTATAACCTTCTCTTTATTGAGACTCCGATGCTTCACTGGCCTGACTCTATGATGACTTATGTCAAGGAGGCGAAGCTTCTCAGATGCAGCCATTGATTATTACGCAAATATCATCATGCCCTTTGGCCAGCTTGTCAAGGCCAAGATAGCAGAGATACAAAAGCTTGGACTTGATATAGATATGATAGCGCCGGACCACGGGATTATATGGAGAAAGCATCCTGAGCAGGCTGTGAAAATGTATCTTGACATGGCAAACGGCAAGGCAGAAGAGAGGGCAGTAATTATATATGACACGATGTGGCATGGCACAGAGAAGATGGTCCTGCCTATAATGAACGGCATAAAAGATGAGGGGGTTGACTGCAGGGTTTTTAAGCTAAGGGCTACCCCTATGAGTGTGGCCATTAAAGAGTTCTGGAAGGCGAGGGGATGCCTTGTCGGGACTCCAACATTGAATAATATAATGTATCCTTCAGCTGCTGAGTTTTTGACTCATCTGAGAGGGCTGAGGCCGAAAAACAGGATCGCTGCTGCATTTGGCAGCTATGGATGGGGGGGCGGAGCTGTAAAAGAGGCCTATGAGAACTTTACTAAGATGGGGCTTGAAATCTTTGAACCGGGACTGCAGGTGTTGTATAAACCGTCCCATGACGATAAGCAGAAGTGTTATGAGTTTGGAAGGGAATTTGCCAGAAAACTAAAACAATATCATCAGAAATTCTAAGGAGGGGGTAAGGTATGTGGAAGTGTTCTGTCTGTGGTTATGAGTACTTTGAAGAGACTGAGGGAACTCCTTTTGAAAAGCTTTCAGATGACTATAAGTGCCCTGTGTGCAATGCGCCTAAGGATTCATTTGTTAAGGTATGGTAGATTGGCTAAGATATCAAAGCAGGAAATAAAGACATTACTAAAAGATAAAAAGTACGATGAAATAGCAAGGCTTGCGCCTAATGACAGGCAGCTCCTTAGCAGCCTCATCTCCATGACTTATGATAAAGCTGACCCCATATCATGGCGTGCCATGGAGACAATAGGCTATGCAACAAAGGAGATATCAAAGCAGAGCCCTGAAATTGTTACTATCACTATAGGCCGCCTCCTTTGGATGATAAGGGATGAGTCAGGGGGAATCGGCTGGAGTTGTCCTGAGATTTTAGGCGAGATAGTCAGAAACACCCCGGCATTTTATTCTCACATTGCTACCATAATAGTTTCATTTCATGAAGAGGTTATGCTTACGGCAGGTGTGGCCAGGGCTATTGGCAGGATGGGGAGGCTCAATAACGGCTTTGCAGAGTTTGCTGTCTCCAATATCTCTCAGTATCTTGACAGTCCTGACCCTGTTATTCGTGCTTACACTGCATGGGCCCTTGGAGAGATAGGGGCCGTAGAATGCGTTTACGAGATTGAGAGGCTTAAAGACGACAGCAGTCGGGTAGTCTTTTATGAAGAAGGAGAACTTATAGAAAAGACTGTCGGAGAGGTTGCTATTCATTCTGTAGAAAAACTTAAAGCTCTATGAAAAGATACCTTATCATAGGAAACGGCGTTGCAGGCACAACTGCTGCATCTGGCATAAGAAGGACTGACAAAGAAGGCAGTATCACCATCCTTACAGACGAACCCTATCTATTTTACAGCAGGATACGGCTTATTGATTTCCTTGCCGGCGAGGTTACGGAAGATGCCCTTACACTTAAAAAAGAAGATTGGTATAAGCAGCACAATATTAAACTTCTTCTTAAGTCCTCTGTAGCAGATGTAGATAAGGAAAAGAAAGAGGTTATTACAGGAGACGGTGAAAGAATCGGGTACGACCGCCTTCTTTTGGCAACAG
Organism: Nitrospirota bacterium; assembly: GCA_016208855.1. GTDB lineage: Bacteria > Nitrospirota > Thermodesulfovibrionia > UBA6902 > DSMQ01 > JACQXF01. The sequence continues at coordinate 4,054 of JACQXF010000025.1, forward strand.
GCGCTGTATCCTTTATCCCTCCTATCCCGGGCTCTGATAAGAAAGGAGTATTTACCCTCAGGACTCTAAAAGATGCAATTGCAATCAGGGAGTATGCAGATAAGATAAAGAATGTAGTGCTCATAGGCGGAGGTGTTCTTGGGCTTGAGGCAGGAAACAGTCTTAGGAAAAAGGGCAAGGCTGTTACAGTGGTTGAATCTTTCCCGAGGCTCCTGCCAAGGCAGATGGACACTCAGGGCGCAGGGATACTTAAGGCACAGATGGAGGCAATGGGGTTTAAATTCTCCCTTGGGATAAAGCCTAAGGAGATAACCGGAACTGAAAGGGCTGAGGCGCTTATGCTTGAAGACAGCAGCTCTATCCCATCAGATATGATAATTATTTCAGCAGGGGTAAGGCCTAATGCGGCTATTGCCAGAAAATTAGGATTAAAGATAGATAAGGGAGTTGTTGTTAATGACAGGATGCAGACAGAACTGCCTGACATTTATGCTGCAGGCGACCTCATAGAGCACAAAGGGGTTTTCTACGGCATATGGCCTGCTGCAGAGAAACAGGGAGAGATTGCCGGGATAAATATGGCTGGCGGAACGGCCATTTACAGCGGCACTACCATGTCTAACAGGCTTAAGGTTCTCGGGGTAGACCTTTTTGCAGCAGGCGATATTGATGCAGATGGGAGGTATGAGGCAGTTGTTGTGAAAGATAAGGATAATTTTATATATAAAAAATTAGTAATTAAAGAAAGCAATATTATAGGCGCAATACTTTATGGTGATGTAAAGGATATGGCGAGGATTATCAAGGCGATTGAGAATAAAACAGATATAAGCAGTTTAAGGGGCGACCTTAATAAGTGGCGCCTTGAAGGTCTGTAGATTTTAGAAAATTTTTTTACTTTTTTAGCCGCATTTTTCGATCTTCCATGAATTTAGTTAAACTCCTTAACACTTTTATAGCCCTAAACCGCTCTTAATAGCTTTTTTTGTAAAGAACCTATACCTTTCCTTAACTATATAAGCCCCTCTTGTAAAATTTATGTTTTTATTCATATGGTTATAAGTAAGCAAGGATTTTGCTTGCATATAATAAGAGATGTTCTTTCCTTCCTCATATCTTCATGAGAAGGCCATGTAAAATTTATTTTAATAAACAAGACTTGACAGAAAGTTAGGTATATGGTAGCAAATTATATGGATAAAGAAGAATTACTGGAGTCAAAGGTCTCTATTCTGAAAGAGATTGCCGAGACAATTGTCTCAACAGACAATATATATTCAATAACAAACCTTATCCTTGATCTTACTCTCACTTACACAAAAGCTAAAAGCGGCTCTATTATGCTTCTTAATGAGGCCGGGGAGCTAACAATAAAGGCTTCAAGAGGGATAGACAGCGCCCTTGCCCAGACTCTAAGGGTAAAGGTCGGCGAAGAGATCTGCGGAAAGGTTGCCATGGAGAGGGCGCCTATTCTTGTGAAAGATATAGAGCGGGATGAAAGGCTTCTTAAGAAATGCAGTGCGAGATACGAGACCAAGTCATTCATCTCCTGCCCCATCCTTATTAAGGACAAGCTCCTTGGCGTTATTAATCTTAGCGATAAGGCTGACGGCACTGATTTTACAGAGGATGAATTTGACCTCGTTAATATCCTTGCGAATCAGGCTGCCGTAGCGCTGGAGAACGCAAACCTTATGTCTGAACTTAAGGCTAAGGCTATAGAGCTGGATGAGCTTAATAAATGGCTTATGGAGACAGACAGGCTGAAGACAGAGTTTGTGGCAAGGATATCCCATGAACTGAGAACCCCTCTTAATTCAGTAAGAGGGGCTGTTTATTACCTAAAGGAGAAAAAAAACCTGTCAAAGTCAGAACAGACAGAGTTTATGGATATTATCTCGGATGAGTCAGGCAAGCTGAACTCTTTTATTGAAGACCTCCTTGACTATTCCCGCCTTGCAAAGGAAGAGAATATTATTAATAGAAGGGCGCTGGATATTAACAACGTTATTAATGACGCTGTCTTGACTAAAACCGTGAAGGATGTACTGAAGGAGAGAAAAGTTTCGGTTGGAACAATGTGCTCCGAGGGGCTTCCCATGGTTGTTGGAGACAGGACGCGTATTATCCAGATGTTTATAAACATCATTGAGGGCATTGCAAAATATGCAATGCCTGCAGACCTTATAGAGATAAGGTGCGCAGTGCCTGAGTCTTCAGTGGAGATAGACTTCTTCATAAAAGGCAGGGAGATCCCCCGTGAAGAGCTGTCTTTTATATTTAACAGCCGTATGCTCTGGGCAAAGCCGGATATTGAGCCTGCGAGTTTTAAGTTTTATCTTGCCAAAAAAACCGTAGAGCTCCACAAGGGGACTATTTCAGCCCAGAATATTCCAACAGGCCTTTCCGTAAAGATATTAATCCCAACAGGCGCGAAAGAGAAACAAGAGGCTGAGGTAACTGAATTAATGAACCTCTTTATATCGTTTATAACAGAGTCTATGGACATAACTAACTGTTCCCTTATGCTTGCAGATGAGCTGACAGGAGAGTTGACTATAAGGGCAGCTCAGGGGATTGACGAAGAAACTATAAGGAGCACAAAACTCAGGTATGGAGACAGGATAGCCGGATGGGTGGCTATGGAAGGGAAACCCCTGCTTATAGAGGATATAGAGAAGGACATTCGTTTTGGAAAGAAGAATATTCCGCGGTACAATACCAAATCCCTGCTGTCTCTGCCCTTGTTTTTGGAAGGAAAAGTAATCGGCGTCCTGAACCTGAATAATAAAGCAGACGGCTCTCATTTTGATGAAAAGGACCTTTACATTGCGAGGGTTATTGCTGAGCGGACTTCATGCATGATTGAAAACTTATACAAGGGCAGGGTAAAGGACAACGAATTTATGGCCATTATAGAAGGGATGGAGTCGCTTATAACAGCTATTACGAAATATAAGAAGAAAAACGGGATTGCGCGGGACCTGGTACTTAAGACTATGAGGCAAATGAATTGTACTGATGACGAGATAGGTTTAGCCCTTTATGCCTCTGCTTTGTATGACCTCGGAATAACACAAGTGCAGGAGAGCATACTTAATAAATCTTCAAGGCTTTCAACCACAGAGCAGAAAATAATTAGAACCCACTCCTTTTCTGCTATCGGTTTGATTAATCATATAGGGCCTGATGAAGTTGTTAAGAAGATTATCCTGCATCACCATGAAAGATATGACGGTTCTGGCTATCCTGACGGATTAAAGGGAGACGAGATACCATTCATATCAAGGGTGCTTGCTGTTGTGGATACCTATGCGGCATTAACGAGCGAACGGCCTCACAGAAAGGCGCTTTCAAAAGAAGAGGCTGCCGGCTTTATAAAATCAGGCTCAGGGGCTCACTTTGACCCAAAGATAGTTGAAGCGTTTTTAGAAGTAGTGGCAAAGTGAAGGGCTTTTTTGTAGAAAAGCCTTCTAAGGGTTTTAGCATATCTCTTAAAAATATCAAATTTCATTAGTCATTATCTCATCCTACCACTGTTTTGTATTTATTTTTATACTGGTTAGGCTTATAATTTCATTATTGAATAACTATAATGAAGCCGTATATAATTTTGCAGATAGCAGCCGATAGGTTTGGAGAATATTTTATTTCATGCGCCTTCTGAATGAATATATAAGCAAAAGAATGGGCGGCAAAGAGCTTGAGGCTGAAAGAATGAGAATATGATTGAAGTTAGACTCAAATACGCTCAGATTTATCTTGAAGATGCAAAATTACTTTATGAAAATAAAAAATATAATAGTGCAATCTCACGGTTATATTATTCATCCTATCAGGCGATGTGGGCTGCGATTGGCGAGCCGGATGAGGGGAAGGTATGGAAACATCTTGCGATCATCAAACCTTTTGTTCATGGCTTTTGGTTTAACCCAGCACATCCTCAGCAGACGACGGGACTGTTGGAGCATTTTCGTCTGCCGTTAAGGCAGCTTTATACTTACAGGATAAAAGCAGATTACGAAGTTCTTGAAATTAATCAAAATATTGTAGAAAATATAGTAAAAACAGTTGACGATTTAATAAACACTGTATTATTAAAAGGGAGGTATGGATCATGAAAACAGCGACAAGTGATAGGACTTTACTTGCTGATGCAGTTGCTGAACTGATAGAGGCTCTCCATCAAAAATATCCCGGCATAAAAACAAAACCAATCCCGCCTGTTGAAGATGAGGACTTCACAATAGAAGTTGAAACTCCTTCCCAATTTTCGCTTGGGGAAGTTGAATTGGAAAGTCATAAAGAATGCATCAGGCTTGAAGATAAATACGATATTTATATACTGCCATTAGTAACACGGAAAGCGGTATAAGATAATGAAAAAAGCAGATGCTTGCGCGGAAAAGCTTCTTTAAAGTCTTGCCATCTTCTTTATATTTAAATATTTAAAAAGTTGTAAATTATACCGATTCAGTATAACCATTAAAATTTAAACAAAAAGCAGTTATAATAATCCATGAATTTGGATAAATATCTTAAAGACAAGCAGATGCTTGTGAATGGTTTTCTCAAGGGCTACATAGCACAGGGGAAGAACGGCTCCTGTCCGAGGCGTTTGCATAAATCAATGGCGTATTCACTCACAGCAGGAGGTAAGAGGCTGAGGCCTATACTTGCAATTGCAGGCTATGAGGCAGCCGGGGGAAGGGCAAAAAATATACTGCCTGTTGCCTCAGCGCTTGAGTTAATCCATACATACTCTTTAATACACGATGACCTGCCTGCCATGGATAACGATGCCCTAAGAAGAAATAAGCCTACAAATCATATTGTATTTGGTGAGGCTGCTGCAATACTTGCAGGAGACGCCCTTTTGACAGATGCATTTGGCATGATAGCAGGAGCGAATGCAAAGTCTGAAGTCCTCGCTGACATAATAAAAGAGGTGTCTTATGCGTGCGGACCTCAGGGCATGGTAGGTGGACAGATGGTTGACATAATGCTTGAAGGTAAAAAGGCAAAAAAGAGCGAGATTGTTTATATTCATACGCATAAAACAGGCGCATTTATACGCGCCTCTGTGCGTGTTGGGGCAATAATGGCAGGGACAGCAAAGAATAAGCTTCAGGCGCTGACAACATACGGGGAGAACATAGGGCTTGCCTTCCAGATTGTTGATGATATACTTGATATAACAGGCACGGACAGAGAGCTTGGAAAGACCGCAGGCGCAGATATCTCAAGAGGCAAAAATACATATCCAACAGTTTTTGGCATTGACAAGTCAAGAAAGAAGGCCGAGTCGCTTATAGAAAACTCTATTGAGGCACTCAGGGGTTTTGACAAAAAGGCCGAGCCCTTAAGAGAGATAGCAAGATATATCATTTCGAGGCGGAGCTGATATATGCTTTTAAAAAACATTAAAGACCCTAAAGACTTAAAGAGGCTTTCAATTGATAAACTCAAGGAGCTTGCCAGTGAGCTGAGAGAGGCAATCATTGAGCGGGTTGCCATTAACGGCGGTCATCTTGCGTCAAACCTTGGAGTTATTGAGCTTACCCTTGCGCTTCATTATGTATTTAACTCTCCCCGCGACAAAATAATATGGGATGTAGGGCATCAGTCATATGCCCATAAGATCCTTACAGGAAGGCTTGGTCAGTTTCAGACTCTAAGACAATACGGCGGCATCTCAGGCTTTCCAAAAATAGGGGAAAACCCTCATGATGCCTTTGGCACAGGCCATAGTTCTACCTCAATCTCCGCGGCGCTTGGTATTTTAGAGGCCGGGGCCCAGAAAGGGGAAGACTTTAAGGTCATAGCTGTCATAGGCGACGGCGCAATGACGTCAGGGCTTGCCTTTGAGGGATTAAACCATGCAGGGCATTTGCAGAAAAACCTCATTGTCATACTTAATGATAACGAGATGTCAATATCCCCAAATGTCGGCGCTCTGTCTGCTTATCTGCAAAAGATAATGACAGGGGATTTATATACAAAATTCAAAAAAGAGACGCGCTCTATTCTTGGCAGAATCCCGAAAGTAGGAGAGCCGATGCTTAGGATGGCAGAGAAAGCAGAGGGCACTGTGAAGGGTTTCTTTGTGCCTGGAATGCTTTTTGAAGAGCTTGGCTTTGAATATGTTGGTCCTATTGACGGTCACAAAATTGAAAACCTTATAGAGACACTGGAGCGGTTTAAAGATTTCTCAAGGCCTGTGCTTATACATGCGATAACAAAAAAGGGTAAAGGCTATTCCTTGGCAGAAAAGAATCCCTGCCTTTTTCACGGCGTCGGGCCTTTTGATATAGAGACAGGATGCCAGCCTCAGTCTCAGAATCCGACATACAGCGAGGTCTTTGGCAATTGTCTTCTGAGGCTTGCGCGGGAAGATAAACGCATAGTTGCCATAACAGCAGCCATGACAGAGGGTACAGGGCTTACAGATTTTGCAAAGGCCTTTCCAAAGAGGTTTTATGATGTGGGCATTGCCGAGTCCCATGCAGTTACGTTTGCCGCAGGACTTGCAACAAGAGGGCTTAAGCCTGTTGTTGCAGTGTACTCAACATTCCTTCAAAGGGCCTATGACCAGATTATCCATGATGTATGTCTGCAGAAACTGCCTGTTATTTTTGCCCTTGACAGGGCCGGCATTGTCGGGGAGGATGGCCCTACACATAACGGCGCTTTTGACTTATCCTATCTAAGGCATATCCCTAATTTGGTAGTTATGGCGCCAAAAGATGAGGATGAGTTTCAGGACATGCTTAAAACAGCTGTCTCTTACGACGGCCCGTGCGCAGTAAGGTATCCGAGGGGCAGGGCGCCCAGGCCGCCTGAGGATAGGGAATTAAGAGAAGTTCCAATTGGAATATCAGAGGTGCTGAAGGATGGGAAAGATATTCTGATTATTGCTGCAGGGAGTTCTGTTTCATATTCTGTGGAGGCTGCAAAGTTTCTTGAAGGCTTAGGCGTGAGCGCATGTGTGGTGAATGCAAGGTTTATAAAGCCGCTTGATATTAACCTTATTGGAAATCTTGCAGGCAGGATAAAATATGTCATTACAGTTGAGGAAAATACTGTTGAAGGCGGTTTTGGAAGCTCAGTATTAGAGCATCTCTCAGAGCTCAATATTGAAGGATTAAAGATAAAGCGTTTGGGAATTCCTGACAGGTTTATTGAGCAAGGCTCGCAGCAAATCCTCAGGAGAAACCTTGGATTAGATGCAGAGGGGATTGCAAGAGAAGCCTTGGCGCTGCTTGGAAAGAGAGAAAAGGCTTCAAGGCTGCTTTAAAATGATATTCCCTATAGTTTCGGACGGCGTAAACGCTGCCGCTGAATTCGGGTTTTAGAAAGTAGAATCAATTATCAACTTTATAAAGATGATGGAGGCGATAAATGGAAAACTACCTTAAAAGAATTGAGATAAACCCTAAAATTCTACGCGGGAAGCCCGTCTTTAAAGGTACACGAATACCGCTTTATGTTGTCCTTGACCTGCTTGCAGAAGGCACTCCTGTTAAAAAAATAATCAAGTTCTATCCTGATTTAACGGAAGAAGATATCCGTGCTGCAATGCGATTTGCTTCAGATACTGCCAAACATATTGCGGAGATAAAACTTGAAACTGCTCATAGATGAAAATATATCTCCAGATATAACATCTCGTTTACGTACACTGAAATATGATGTAAAGAGCATTCGTGAATGTTGTAAAGGTTACGAGGATGAGAAAATAGTTGAAATAGCCTTAAAAGAAGAACGACTTATTGTTACATATGATTTGGATTTTGGTGAGCTTTATCGCAATTTTGGAGCAAGTTCTTTGATATTAAGATTAAGAAGCAAGAATCCTTCTATAGTTTTAAAATATCTGCTAAACTTTCTCTCCACATTAAAAGAGAAAGAAATAGACATGAAAAATAAACTTGCAATAATTACTGAAGGCAAGGTGCGTCTAATCGGGTAACACTTAAACTTTTTGCTACATAGTGTCGCCTGCAAGGTACTAAAGAGATGTTTACTCTAAGGATAACCCTGAACCACCACGAGACCCATGGCGAGCCATTCGTAAGCTTCATCAAGAAGGAAAATTAATAAAGGTTAGTAAAGGGGTTTATCGCTATGGCTTGCATAAAATAAACGGTCATATTAAAAGACCTAATGGAAAACATAAATAAATACATGGTCTAACAAATCGTTCAAGTTTGAACCCTGAGATCAAGAAGCTATCGACTATGTCAAATACCAAAAAAATCCGTCTTGATAAACTGATATTTGAAAAAGGGCTTGCTCCAAGCAGGGAGAAGGCGCAGGCATTAATACTTGAAGGCAATGTGCTTGTTAATGGCATTAAGGTTGACAAGGCAGGGACGCTTGTGAGAGAAGACGCTCAGATAGAGATACTTCAGAGGATGCCTTATGTAAGCCGCGGAGGATTAAAGCTTGAAGGCGCAATAAAAGATTTTGGTATTGACGTCACAGGCAAGACAGCAATGGATGTCGGCGCATCAACAGGCGGCTTTACTGACTGCCTGCTTCAGCACGGAGCTAAAAAAGTCTATGCAATTGACGTTGGATATGGGCAGTTGGATTGGAAGCTGAGAAATGATCAGCGAGTCGTAGTGTTAGAGAAGGCAAATATGAGGTATCTTGAAGATTTTATTAAGAGGCAAGGGGCAAGGGTAGAGGGGCAGGAATTTGAAGACCTTATAAAGGGCAATATAGATATGGCAACCATAGATGTCTCTTTTATCTCTCTTACAAAGGTGATGCCTGAGGTTATAAAATTCCTAAAGAAAGACGGAGAAATAATTGCCCTCATAAAGCCCCAGTTTGAGGCAGAGAGAAAGGATATAAAAAAAGGCGTTGTAAGAGATGAGGCAAAACGGCTTGATGTTGTAGAGAAGATTAAGGATGAGATTATGAAGATGGGGCTTCAAGTTAAAGGCGTAATTCAATCTCCCATTAAAGGGCCAAAAGGAAATATAGAGTATCTTGTGTATATCGAGAAGTCTATTAATTGAAAACTACCCATTATGTCCTGTACTATACAGCCATGAATGATATTAAGCTTATACCGCTTGACTACTCAAATCTCCCTGAGGATGTAATTGAAATCCTCTTGCTTGACAGCGCAGCAGAAGAACCGCTTTTTGATGAAGTGGCAAGGGCTAATACACACCGCTCCCAGGTGCTTCATCTTATACTTGAAAACCCAAGTACTCCTGAGGCAGTAAGGCAATTTGCATCTGAAAGGCTGCATGAGCCTGCTGAGACGCCCGTATCTGAAGAGTTTACGGAAGAGCATAGAACACAGACCCTGCTTCAGAGGATTCAAAGGCTGAAATTAGGGGATAAAATTCAGCTTGCCCTTAAGGGCAGCCGGGAAATCAGGGCTATCCTTTTACGTGACCCGAATAAAGAAGTGGCTGCTGCTGTTTTTGAGAACCCCAAAATAACAGAGAATGAAATAGAGATTATGGCAAAGCAGAAGACAACCCCTGAAGAGGTCTTAAGGATGATAGCCAAAAAGAGGGAATGGATGAAGAAATATTCTATTATCCATGCGGTTGTTATAAACCCGAAGACGCCGCCTGCTATTGCCGTAACTTATGTCAATAGCCTGAGGCCAAAGGACCTTCTGCTGCTTGAGAATAACAAGTTTGTATCAGAAGCTGTCAGGGCTGCTGCAAAGAAACTGATTATGGCGCGCAAATTTTCTTAATTAATAACTTTTCTCTATCTTCTCCCCTTCGCAAATCTCTTTAATCTGGTCTTTTACGAGCTTTCCGTTCTCCCATGTCTTTTCGGAAACCTTTCTGCATTTTGTTTTGGCATTATACTCTAAAGGTTCAGCCCTGTAGACGCCGCGTCCGTCTTCTGTCCTGTATTCAACAGGCCTTCCGGATGCTGCTGCCTCTCTTGAGGCCTTCATAGAGATATCTGTGATGGTTGCGCCTGCAACAGCTCCAAGCGCTGCCCCTACAACGCCTCCGCGCCATGGGTTTTTTCTGTCAAGAAGCGCGCCTGCAATGCCTCCAACAATGCCTCCTGTGCCTGCGCCCTGGGCGTGATACTGAGTACAGCCGGTTGATATCCATAACACGGCTAACAGAATTATTAATGAAACAGTCTTTTTCATGGTTTCCTCCTTAAGATTATGCTCTTCGCTTTATTTATAACATAAAAACCATATCCCTGCAAATACTTTTCTTTAACTTTTATAACAAGGTTATTAAAAATTTATGAATAATTTATGAATTTAAGTCAAAAAGAAATAAACTTGATTAAATAAGTGCTTGAAATGTATATTATATAAGCTTGAAATATGGAAAAATTTGATTAAAGGGGGGATATAGATGCCCTTTGTAAAGATAGGCGAGGGCGAGTCTTTTGAAAATGCGCTTAAAAAGTTTAAGAGACAGTGCGAAAAGGAAGGGATACTTTCCGAAATAAAAAAGAGAGAGCATTATGATAAGCCAAGCGTAAAGAAAAAGAAGAAGTCAATCGCCGCAAGAAAAAAAGCCGTTAAAAGATTGAAGATGTCATACGGGAGATAGTGAATGTCTCTTTCCGACAAGCTGTCTGAAGATCTGAAAACCGCAATGAAATGCGGGGACAAAGAGACGCTATCTGTTGTCCGTATGGTTAAGGCCGCAGTAAAAAATAAAGAGATTGAAAAAGGCGCTGCCCTTTCAGATGAAGAGATCTTCTCTGTCCTTAACTCTATGATAAGGCAGAGAAGAGACTCTATAGAGCAGTTTTCCCGCGCAGGAAGAGATGACCTCGTAAATCAGGAAACCAGAGAGGCTGAGATATTGCAGGCTTACCTGCCTCCTCAGCTTTCAGAAGCCGAGGTTGAGGCGATAATAAAGGCCTCAATCCTTGAGACAGGGGCTTCAGGGCAAAGAGATATGGGGAAGGTAATGAAGGCGGTTATGGCAAAGACAAAAGGCCAGTTTGACAGCAAGCAGCTTAGCGAACTTGTGAAGAAGGCATTGGGAGGATAGATGTTATTAAGGGATATCTATGAAACAGCGGTAACTAAAGGTATGGAGGCAGACCCGCGCGGTAAGGATACTGTATTAAAGGAGCTTGAGAGACGGAGAAAAGATTACGATGAGATGAAGGCAGAGGAGAAGAAGTTCTTTGATACAGAGAGGCTTAAGAATCCATATGCTGATACAAGGATTCTTCACGGCACAGGCGATGAAGAAATAACCGCTGCAATTATCGGAATTGATATGGAGATAGGCGAGGTCCTTCTCGCTGACAGGCTTTCTGCAAATGGAAAGAAGATTGATCTGATTATATCGCATCATCCTGAGGGCAGGGCCTATGCAAATTTCTATGAAGTTATGGGCATGCAGGCTGATATATTGAATAAGTTCGGCGTCCCGATCAATATTGCAGAAGACCTTCTTGACGGGAGGATGAAAGAGGTTGAAAGGAGGGTATCTCCTGTAAACCATACAAGGGGCGTTGATGTGGCAAAGCTTCTAAATATCCCGTTTATGTGTGTTCATACACCTTCTGATAATATGGTCGCAAGCTATCTTCAAAAGGTTTTTAATGAGAAGGGGACTGATACCATTGATGATATAGTGAAGATACTAAAGGAGATTCCTGAATATGAAGAGGGCATAAGAAACAATGCAGGCCCAAGGATTCTGCTTGGTTCAAAAAATAGAAGGGCAGGCAAGGTTTTTGTTGATATGACCGGAGGCACTGAAGGCTCAAAGGATATATTTACGAGTCTTGCCAATGCAGGGGTAAGCACTATTGTGGCAATGCACCTCAGTGAAGACCACAGGAAAGAGGCTGAGAAGAGCCATATAAATGTTGTTATCGCAGGCCATATTTCAAGTGACAATCTTGGGCTGAACCTCCTGCTTGATGAGATACAGAAGGCAGGAACTTTCGAGGTGACCGCCTGCTCAGGCTTCAGAAGGTTTTCAAGAAAATAATAAAATCTTACATTCTAATTCGTAGTCCTGAACAGTTTAAAGTTATCAATTAACATTTGTCATTTTGCAATTTACATTTTGCAATGATAAATTTTAGATTATGTCCTCTTATAACAGCACCATTGAAGATATAAAAAGCAGGCTGAGTATTGTTGATGTAATCTCAGAATACGTCTCTCTAAAAAAATCAGGGCAGAACTATAAAGGGCTCTGCCCCTTTCATTCAGAGAAGACCCCTTCCTTTATGGTAAGCCCCTCAAAACAGATATACCACTGTTTTGGATGCGGGGCAGGCGGTGATGTCTTCACATTCCTTGCCAAGTACGAGACCCTCTCTTTCGGGGAGTCTGTGGAGTTTCTTGCCAAAAAAGCCGGCGTTACATTAAAGAAGACTTACAGCGGCAATGCAGGGAAGGAAGGAAAGGAATTAATACTCGCCATAAATAATGAAGCCGCCCTGTTTTATCAGAGGGCGCTCTATCAAAATCCTGCTGCAATAGAGTACCTGAAAAAAAGAGGCATAGGCGCGGACGCACAACGGGTATTTCAAATAGGATATGCGCCGGCAAAGACTGACGCACTGATTGCCCACCTTAAAAATAAGGGCTATAAGGCTGATGATATAAGGAAGGCAGGGCTTATAAGTTCCGGAGTTGGCGGCTTTAACGGCACATTCAGGCATAGAATAATGTTCCCCATTTTTGATTTGAAAGGCGGTATTATAGCCTTCGGGGGCAGAATTATATTATCCGGGCAGCCAAAGTATCTGAATTCTCCGGAGACGCAGGTTTTTAACAAGGGCAGTGTCCTTTACGGGATTAACATTGCAAAAGAGTCTGTCAAAAGGCTTGGGTATGCCCTGATTGCTGAAGGCTATATTGACGTCATAGCTCTGCATATTTACGGCTTCTCAAACGCAGTTGCTCCCCTTGGCACGGCTATAACAGAAGGACACGGCAAACTGCTAAAGAGGTTTGTTGATAACGCTATCCTTGTATTTGACGGCGATGAGGCAGGGGTGAGGGCTGCATCAAATGCCATCGGTATCCTTTTTGAGGGCGGCCTGAATGTGAAGGTATTACCCATGCCTCAGGGGGAAGACCCGGACAGTTTCCTGCGGCACAACGGCAAGGAAGCCTTTAATGCCCTTTTGGAGAAGGCTTTAAATATAGTGGACTTTTTTCTTATGCAGAATGTAGACAAGACTTTAGCAGCCCGAAGGACGCTGGAGGCAGTATCAAAGGCGCCTGACAAGATACTGCAGGGCCATTATATAAAGAGGCTCTCTGAGAGGCTTGGGATTGACGAGGTCTTTGTCATGGAAGAGTTTAAAAAAGTAACCAGAGGGGAAAGGGGCAGAAAGATAGGCAAGGCAGGGCCTCCACATGCAGGCACAGAGACGGCGCTCTCAAAAAAACCACTGCCACTGGAGGAGACATACATACTTCAAATTCTCTTAAATTTCCCCGAAGCATCCGGGCAGGTTTTTGCTATAATCTCAGAGGGTGACTTTAAAAACCCTCTTACGAAGGCAATCTTTAAAAAGATGAAAGATATAACCACTCATTATGACGCTTTATTAGTGGAATGCGAAGAAGCTGAAAAGGGTTTGCTTACTGAGATTTCATTTAAGGCCGACATTACTGATTATGAAAAGGTATTGGGGGACTGCCTTAATCGTTTTAAGTCTAAAAAACAGAAGGTGTTATTACAGGAGATTCAGGAAAAGATAAGGGAAGCAGAAGCAAAAAAAGATATCGGAATGTTAAGGGCGTTACAGATAGAGCAACAAAGACTGCTGTCTCAAAGAAACATAAGCAGTAATTTATAATATTTCTGGTTCTTTCTCAAACTGAGTGGGTAAAGTCCCTCTCCCTTGAGGGGAGAGGGTAGGGAGAGGGTGATTAAATCAATGACAAAAAGGTTAATGCACCTTGCAAAAGGGCTGAGAAAAAGAACAACGGATATGGAGCAGTTATTGGGGTGGCGTTTACGGGCAAGCCGCTTTGAAGGTATGAGGTTTAAGGGAGAGGCTTCATATGACACCCTCCCCTCAATCCCCTCCCCTCAAGGGAGGGGAAGTAACTACCCACACAAAATGAGAAAGAACCATATCTCTTAAAGGGCTGAAGGAGAGTATATAGAATGGAAGATTACCTTGATTCATCATTTGATGAAGAAAAGACTTTAGAGGATATTCTGAGTGCAGAGATAGAAGACGAGCCTGCGGAGAAGGCAAAAGAGCCGCCATATTATATCAAGGACGATATAACAGAAGAGCCCTTAAAGCTGTACCTCAGGGAGATAGGGAATGTTACGCTTCTTACAAAGAAGGACGAGGCAGATATATCTAAAAAGATGGAGCAGGGCAGGGAGAGCGTAAAAAAGATAATATTTAAGACTCCTTTTGCAATAAAGAAGATCATCTCCCTTCCGGATATGCTCAGAAAAAATGAAGTATCAATGAAAAATATAATTTCAGGGATGGAGAATAACGAGGTAGAAGACGAAGGAGAGAGTTTAGCTGGTTTTTTGAAGAAGATACAAACCATAAAGAGCCTTTACCTTAGAAAGAGCGCTCCTGATAAAAGAGCATCCGGCAGCAAGAAGATTAATCAGGCATCCTCTGTGATTGAGAAGAAACGGGATGATGTAACCAATAAAATTTCAGAGCTTAATCTTAAGGATGAAATAATAGAGGCATTCTCAGAGCAGGTAAAAAAACTATCAGGCAAGGCAATAGAGTTGCATAAGGAGATTGAAGATACTCCTAACACCTTGCAGTGCAAGAAACTGAAAAAAGAACTTGCAGTAATAGAGGCCTCTATAGGGCTAAGCGGCTTAGAAGAGATAAAAAGGATGCAGAGGGCGCTTAATAATGCTGAACTGCAGGTAGAGAGGGCTAAGCGGGCGCTGGTAGAGGCAAATCTAAGACTTGTCGTAAGTATTGCAAAGAAATACCTTGGCAAGGGGCTGAATATGTCTGACCTCATTCAGGAGGGCAATATAGGCCTGATGAGGGCTGTTGACAAGTTTGAGTACAAGAGGGATTTTAAGTTCAGCACCTATGCAACATGGTGGATAAGGCAGGCCATGATGCGTGCGCTTGCTGACCAGTCAAGGACTATAAGGGTTCCGGTGCATATGGTGGAGACCATAAACAAGGTGGCAAGGACATCAAAAGAGCTTTCGCAGCGGCTTGGCAAGGAGCCGGCTATTGAGCAGGTTGCCGAGAGTACAGGCCTTCCTTTAGATATAGTAAAGACAGCCATGAAGATAGGCAAAGAGCCTATATCATTGGAAACGCCCATCGGAGGAGAGGAAGATACCCATCTGCTGGATTTTATTGAGGACAGGGTTACGCCGTCTCCGCTGGATTTGGCTATACGCCATGATCTTCAGGAGCATATACATAAGGTTATAGAGACACTTCCTGAGAAAGAGGCTGAAGTTATTAAAAGGAGATTCGGCATCGGGGACGGCTTTGCTCATACGCTTGAGGAAGTAGGCAGTGAGTTCAATCTTACGCGTGAGAGGATAAGACAGATAGAGATGAGGGTGCTTAGGAAGCTCAGACACCCTACAAAGAGTAAATGGCTCAGGACATTTATAGAGAAGCCGGTCTGAAAAATTTAAAAATTTAAGGAGGATAATAATATGGCGCAAGATCCGGTTTGTAAGATGACAATTGATGAAAACAAGGCTGCTGCAACGAGTGCATACAAAGGTAAGACTTATTACTTTTGTGCAAAGATCTGCAAAGAGAGATTTGATAAGGAACCTGAGAAGTATATTAAAGGCTCAGAGGGCTCAGGCTGTCATAGCTGCTGCTGTTAAGTGCTAAAACAGCTGACAGGCTAACAAGCTTGCAAGCTATCAGGCTGAGATATTTTGGACAGCAAAAATGTAATTTAAATTTTGCTGCTTTTACTAATGAGTTCATAAGTAAAGACACATAAATTAAACGTCATGCCCGAAGCCTGCCCTCGAATGTCGTAATCGGGGGTTTTTAATCGGGCATCCAGTTCTTTAGCTGTCTGGATTCCCGCCCCCGATTACTAACTTCGAGGGCAGGCTTAACGGACTGCGGGAATGACAAGCTATCAGGCTTTACTTATGACCGTCTTAGTAAATAAGCGTTGAAAGAGGTGTTATGGTTACAGATCCTGTATGTAAAATGACCATTGATAAAAAGGATGCCGCAGGTGCTTCTACCTATAAAGGCACTACATACCATTTCTGCGCCCACATATGCAAAGAAGAGTTTGATAAAGACCCGGAAGCCTATCTTAATAAGAAGGTTGAGGTTAAGGTTGAGGTTGAGAAAGAAGGGATGGCAAAAGACCCTGTCTGCGGAATGGTTGTTCCAAAAGCACGCTCCATAAAACGGGAGATAGGGGGAAGGACATACTATTTTTGCGCTGAAAGCTGCGTAAAGACTTTTGAGTCGCCTGAACAAGAGCTTAAAGATATGAAAAGGCGCGTTACAATCGCCCTTACAGGCGTTTTGGCTCTTGCAGTGCTAAGGGCGGCTGTATTCCTTGGGCTTGCAGCAGGCGCAACGATCCTTACATGGGTTCCGGTGCCGTGGCTCCCTTGGTTTACCTGGGGCGTTTGGCTTTTTATTATCACAACTCCGATAATGATTTTTGGAGGGAGGGATTTTTTTGTAGGCGCCTGGATTGCGATAAAAAAAGGCGTAGCCAATATGGACCTGCTCATTGCCCTCGGCACCTCAACAGCCTATCTTTACAGCGCCTTCGTTGTATTCTTCCCGAAGCTCTTGCCTGTTGAAGAGAAGAATGTCTACTTTGAAGTTTCAGCAATAATAATTGCCTTTGTCCTTCTTGGGAAGTATATGGAGGAGATTATCAAGAAACGCTCTTCTGCTGCTATCAGGAAACTCCTTGACCTTAAGCCGCAAACTGCAAGGGTGATAAGAAAAGTATCAGAGGGTCAAAGTGTCAAAGAGTCAGAGATAGAGATTCCTGCAGAATCTGTAATGGTAGATGAGATAGTTGTTGTAAGACCCGGAGAAAAGATTCCTACAGACGGCATTGTAATAGAGGGTCATTCATCGGTGGATGAAAAAATGCTGACCGGCGAAAGCCTGCCTGTTGAGAAGAAGCCGGGAGATCAGGTAATCGGCGGGACAATCAATAAAGTCGGCTCCTTTAAGTTCAGGGCTTCAAGGATCGGCGCGGACACGACATTGAGCCAGATAATAAAGATGGTTGAGGAGGCGCAGGCCTCAACAGCGCAGATACAGAGGCTTGCTGATAAGGTAGCCTCTTATTTTGTGCCTGTTGTTATAGGAGTCTCAGTCTTGTCTGCTGTTATATGGATTATTTCCGGCAACCCTACAAACGCCCTGCTCTCTTTTGTTGCTGTCCTTATAATCGCCTGCCCTTGTGCCCTTGGCATTGCAACGCCTGCTGCCCTAATGGTTGGAGTCGGAAAGGGCGCAGAGCTTGGGATATTAATAAGGGGTGCAGAATACCTTGAAAGGGCAGAAAAGCTGAACGCAGTAGTTTTTGACAAAACAGGCACTCTTACAAAGGGAGAGCCGGAGGTTACCGAGATAGTAACGAGTGACGAGGGACAGGTGACGAGTGAAGAAGTATTAAGGTTTGCAGCTATTGCAGAGAAGGGCTCAGAACATCCCCTCGGCGAGGCGATAATCAAAAAGGCAGATATGATGGGGTTAAGCATTCCTTCTGCTGATAGATTTGAGGCCATTTTAGGGCATGGGGTTAAGGCGGTGGCAGAGGGAAGGGAGATAATTATTGGCAACAGGAAGCTGATGAAGGAAACTGGCATTAACCTTGCTGATAGAGAGGCAATAATCTCAGGGCTTGAGGAAAAGGGCAATACTGTGATGATTGTTTCAGTGGACAAAATGTTTAAAGGAATTATTGCTGTTGCAGATACATTAAAGGAATATGCTCAGGATGTGGTTAAGGCATTAAAGAATGAAGGTATTCAGGTTGTCATGCTGACAGGAGACAATGAGAAAACAGCAAAGGCTATTGGCTCTAAAGTCGGCATTGAAAGGATTATATCAAATGTCCTTCCTGCTGATAAGGCTCGGATCATTAAGGAGATACAGGCAGAGGGCAAGGTGGTGGCAATGGTAGGCGATGGAATAAACGATTCTCCTGCCCTTGCGCAGGCTGATATAGGGATAGCCATAGGGTCCGGCTCTGACGTGGCAAAGGAGACAGGAGGGATTATCCTTATAAGGGATGATCTCAGGGATGTGATAAAAGGTATTAAGCTGAGCAGGGCAACAATGCGCAAGATTAAACAGAACCTTTTCTGGGCATTTATATATAATAGCGTTGGCATACCGATTGCCGCATTCGGGCTTCTCAATCCGATTATTGCAGCAGCGGCAATGGCATTGAGCTCGCTGTCTGTTGTAAGCAATTCTGCTCTTTTAAAGAGGGTGAAGATATAGGGAGCATGTAACATTTCAAATTGCAAAATGATCAATGCTAATTGATCATTTTTAGTAACCATTCAGTGACAGGTGGATTGGATGATTCCCCTCTTTGAAAAAGAGGGGTTAGGGGAGATTTTATTGAATAATTTTAGAATCATATAAAAATCCCCCCTCGCCCCCCTTTGCTAAAGGGGGGATATTAGAACCCTTCACTGAATGGTTACAATTTTTAAATGATATAAACACGGAGGTTTAAAATGGCAGACGAGCATTCTTTTGATATTGTGAGCAAGGTTGACCTTCAGGAGGCTTCAAATGCAGTCCAGCAGGCGATGAAGGAGATAAGCCAGAGGTTTGATTTTAAGGGCTCTAAAAGCAATATAGAGCTTGATAAAGGGAAGAACGAAATCCTCATTATATCTGATGATGAATATAAACTTAAAAGCGTAATTGATATACTCCAGGGAAAGCTTGTAAAAAGGGGAATATCTCTTAAGTCGTTAGATTATGGAAAGATAGAGACTGCATTGGCAGGCGCTGTAAGGCAGGTCATAACTTTGCAGCAGGGCATTGCCTCTGATAAGGCAAAAGAGGTTGTAAAAATCATAAAGGATACAAAACTCAAGGTTCAGTCCGAGATTCAGAAAGATCAGGTCAGGGTAAAGGCAAAAAAGATTGACGACCTTCAGGCCATAATGAAACTTCTTAGGGAGAAAGACTTAGGCATACATATGGAGTTTGTGAATTACAGGTAGAAATGCTTATATCTGCTGGTACTGGTAATTAGTTGTTAGCAGTTAAGGCTTTTAGCTGTAGCAACCTACTCCCGTGAATCACAGTAATAATTTCTAAATACCCTTAAATTTACATATTTCTTTAAGGTCATCAATTGAGTCTTTAGACCACTTTATTTTAGCCATGCCGCCATTATTTCTTTTGCCTCTTCATGTGTGTAAAACTGACCGCTTTCTAATTGTTTTTGTCCTTTTAAGATTTTTTGCTTTACATAGAGATGCTCCATTATGTCCTCTAAAGTCACATTCTCTGGCATATCCTTTACCAATGATATTACAGACTCTTTGATTGTTGCCATATAATCACCCCCTCATTTTAGTGTTTATATTGTTTTAGGCTGCCTATCAGATGTCAAGTTCTCTTTCACCATTATTCATTAACTTTCTTGCGTTGTCAAGGAACTTTGGCTTTATTGTATAATACCTCCATGGGTTTTTGGCATGAGATAGGGCAGGACTACAAGGCTGTTTTTGAGCGCGACCCTGCGGTGCGCAGCGGGCTTGAGATTATATTTGCATATCCCGGATTTCATGCGATATTTCTGCATAGGATTAACCATTTTTTGTGGAATACCGGCATCCCTGTTATCCCCCGTATATTATCGCACTTAGGCAGATTTCTTACGGGCATTGAGATACACCCAGGCGCAAAGATTAAAGGCGGGTTTTTTGTTGACCACGGCATGGGGGTTGTTGTTGGAGAGACCTCTGAGATAGGAGAGAATGCAACGCTCTATCAAGGAGTCACACTCGGAGGCACAGGCAAGGAAAAAGGCAAGAGGCATCCAACGCTTGGCAATAATGTCATTGTAGGCACAGGCGCAAAAATTCTTGGCGCAATAACCATCGGAGACAATGTTACAATAGGCGCTAATTCTGTTGTGCTTAAATCCATACCTGCTAATTCAATCGTTGTCGGGGTCCCTGGAAGGATAACGAGAAAGAAGATTATAAGAATGACTACAGAGGAGGGGCTTGTAGAGGTGATGGATTCTTTCCCTGACCCATTGATTGAGAGGATTGAAGAAATAGAAAGCAGACTGAGCGAGCTTGAAAAAAATAGAGACCTGTCAGAGAGGCAAAAGGAGAAAGACAGAAGGATGAGAATTTATAACACGCTTACAGGGAAGAAAGAGGAATTTGTCCCGATTAATCCGGGGAAAGTCGGGATGTATGTGTGCGGTATAACTGCTTATGACGTATGCCACCTTGGGCATGCGCGAAGCGCCATAGTGTTTGATGCCATAAAGAGATATTTCCGCTACAGAGGCTTTGAAGTGAAACACGTCCGCAATATCACTGATATTGACGACAAGATAATTGCGCGCGCTCAGAAGGAGAATGTCACTACTGAGGATATTGCGAAAAAATATACAGACGAATACTCAATAGATATGGCGAGGCTTGGAGTGAGCAAGGCAGATGTTGAGCCAAAGGCTACAGAATATATTGCAGGAATGATAGATGTTATAAATGGGCTTATTGCTAAGGGCTATGCATACAGCGCCAATGGAGATGTTTATTTCAGGGTAAGCAGGTTTTCTGAATACGGGAAGCTCTCTAAGAGAACACTTGATGAGATGATGGCAGGCGCAAGGGTTGAAGTTGATGAAAAGAAAGAAAACCCGATGGACTTTGCCCTGTGGAAGGCGTCAAAGCCCGGCGAGCCGTGGTGGGAAAGCCCGTGGGGCAAGGGAAGACCCGGCTGGCATATAGAATGCACTGCTATGTCAACAAAACATCTTGGAGAGAGCTTTGATATTCACGGAGGCGGAGCAGACTTGATATTTCCTCATCATGAAAATGAGATTGCACAGACAGAGGCTTTTACAGGAAAGCCGTTTGTAAAATACTGGCTTCATAACGGATTTATTACAGTTGACAAGGAGAAGATGTCAAAGTCTCTTGGAAATTTTTTCACTATCAAGGAAATTCTTGATAAGTATGACCCTGAGATAGTGAGATACTTTCTGCTTTCAACGCATTATCGCAGCCCCATAGAATTTTCCGATGCGCAGTTGAAAGAGGCAGAGGCAGCGATTGACAGATATTATACGACTGTTTTGAGGATTGAGGATGCTATTCAGAACACAGAACACAGAGCACAGAGCACAGAACAGAAGATTACAGAAGATTTTGGGAAGCTAATTTCTACATTAAAAGAAAAATTCATGGATGCGATGAATGATGACTTTAATACTGCTCTTGCGCTTGGACATATCTTTGAGCTTATAAGAGAGACTAATAAATTTCTTGACTCAAAGCCGTCAGGAGATAAGGCAAAGACGCTTCTTGCAAATGTAAAAGAGGCGCTTAAAGAAGTTGGCGGCGTGCTTAACATATTTAACAGGACACCTGATGAGTGGTACAGGTCTTTAATGAAGATAAGGAATATAGGGCTCTCAGAACAGGATATCCTTAACAAGATAGCACAGAGGCAGGAAGCAAGGCAGAAAAAAGACTGGGCGCTTGCAGACAACGTACGCAAAGAGCTTGACGCATTAGGCATAATACTTGAGGATAAGAAGGATTCCACAAGGTGGAAGGTCAGGATTAGTTAGCATGCGTTTCAAAGCAGCATGAATGCCTTCAAAACCTCTATAAAGCAACAAGATTTGATGTGTGTCATTACATAATCTTTATATAAGTCATTGCTAAATTAATGCGCCTACTGATTATGTAATGACATGCTAAGGAGTTGCGAATAGAGCTTTTTCAGGCATCCATGCTGCTTTGAATGTATTTATAAAATGTCATTCCCGCAGGATTGGATATTATGAGCATATCAGACTCTATTTTTGCAATTAAAGAAAGAATAAAAAACTCTGCACTGAGAGTTGGCAGAAACCCTGATGATATAAAGTTAGTTGCTGTAACTAAGGCCGTTGGAATAGACAAGATAAAAGAGGCAATGGACGCAGGGTTAAGAATCTTTGGCGAGAACAGGGTGCAGGAAGCGCTAAAGAAAGTGACGAGTGACGCGCTGCGAGTTACCCCCCCTATTCCCCCCCTTGATAAGGGGGGGATTGAATGGCATTTAATAGGGCATCTTCAAAAAAATAAGGCTAAATATGCAGTAGAACTCTTTGACCTTATTCATACCGTTGATTCAATTCCTCTTGCAGACGAACTTGATAAGCAGGCTAAAAAAACAGGAAAGACGCAGAGAATTCTTATTCAGGCGAAGCTATCAGAGGAGGAGGCAAAGCACGGGGCGGATGAAAAAGAACTTTTGCCTTTGCTTGAAAGGATAGGCAGCCTAACAAATCTAAAATTAGAAGGCTTAATGACAATGCCGCCTTTTTTTGATGACCCTGAGATGGCAAGGCCATATTTTAGAAGGCTAAGAGAGATACGAGATGCAGTTAATTCGTCACTCGTTACTCGTCACTCGTTACTTGAATTATCTATGGGCATGTCTCATGACTTTGAGATAGCAGTAGAAGAAGGTGCGACAATGGTAAGAATAGGCTCTGCGATATTCGCTAATGGCTCGTAGAGGAGATTCTAAAATTATGGTTCTTCCGGGAAGTGTGTGGATAAGCGCTGTCATTCCCCCTCAAGGGAGGGGAAACTTATGGGAAGTTCTATCTCTATTTTTCGGCTTTAACAAAGGGGAACGAGGGATATATGATAATTTGTAAATTTCTTTACAATTTTATCCATTTTCGGTATTAGTGTTAAGTTTCTTTGCATAACTCAGAAAATGATATAATAGTTTGATTTTCAAGGATAACATGCTAAGTTTAGTCGCAAAGGGAAGTTTTTACTGTTATAAAACTTTACACTTTCATTGCAACTAAAATTTAGTTTCTCAATAGAATCAATAAGTTATATTTTAGGCATAGAAATTGCTTTAAAAATAAGAAGAAGATGATTTGGATTAACACCCCTCTTATTCCCTCTTAATTTAAGAGGGGAAGCCGAAGGCAGGGGAGTTATTGGGTCAGGGGTGTGTATCCCTGAAAACAGAGATAGAAGCCTCCAAGAATCCCCTCTCCCTTGAGGGGAGAGGGTTAGGGTGAGGGTTAAAAAATTATGGCATACATCTTGCACAGACAGACAGACAGACAGACAGACAGACAGACAGACAGACAGACAGACACAATATTCTTAATAGAAGATAGTTCAAAAGGCATGGAGTCCGTTAACGGGTTTCATGCCTTTTGCGTATGCGCAGATGGCCCGGTATGAGCATCTGCCGATATACAAGAAGGCGATGGACCTTGCGGTCTATATCGAAAATGTGGTCAAGGGGTTTTCGCGTTATCACAAATACAGCATCGGCGCTGATCTCAGAAATCTTTCCCGCGGGGTGGTCACGCTTATTATTTCGGCAAACTCAAGAGAGGAGAAGCTCCCTGCGCTGCTGACTCTCAGAGACGCAATAGAGGAGTTGAAGGTTATGATAAATATATGCAAAGAAGTCAAGGCATTCAGGAGTTTTACCGCGTTTCAAACTGCTGCCGAGAGCATTGTTGACATCGGCAGGCAGAGCGAGGGGTGGATAAGGAGTGTGAAGCAGAGCAGTAGAGCAGCAGCGCAGTAGAACAGCAGACAATAAAGGAGGATAGATATATGAGAAAAGTTGCAGGTTGCAAGTTGCAGGATGATAGTGGGGGTTGTCCGTCATTCCCGCGGTCTGTAAGCGGGAATCCAGTTCCTTTAGAAAAGACTCTGGATTCCCGCTCAACAACCTGCCGGAATGACATTTTCAAAGGGATTTCCGGTTCAATGCCTATGCATTTGGCACTGCTGTTCTGCCTTGTCATGGTGAGCCTGTCGAACCATGCCCATGCCTTCAACCAGCCCGACACCGGGCAGACCAAGTGTTACAGGGATGTCAGTCCCTATGATGAAATCCCCTGCGCAGGCACAGGGCAGGACGGGGCATACACAATCAACCCGATGAGTTTTACGGATAACGGCAATGGCACAGTGACTGACAACAACACAGGCCTTATGTGGCAGAAATGCAGTATCGGTCAGAACAATGATTCAACCTGCAGCGGGACAGCCGTAACTTACAACTGGTATCGGGCTTCGGGCACATATCACGCGACGTATAATGCATCTTCACAAGATGTCTGCGGCTCGCTCAACCTCGGCGGCTATTCTGACTGGCGACTGCCTGCTAAGAAGGAACTGATGAGTATTGTGGATTATGCGATACCATATCCCGGGCCGACAATTAAGTCGTTGTATTTCCCGAATACAATATCGTCCTACTACTGGTCGTCTACTACCGGCGCCGGCACTCCGGGCGTCGCGTGGAACGCACACTTCTACAATGGCCTCGTCAACTACAACTATAAGCACTCAGCAATTCACGGCAAATATAAAAAGCACATCATAACCACATTGAGTTTTATTTGATAGGGGAATATTTTTTCTGACAATTCATTGTTCTTTTAAATACAGAGTTTAT
>JACQXF010000147.1 GCA_016208855.1 Nitrospirota bacterium
AAATCAGGCGAGGCCTATGACCCTGCAAAGGTCTTTGTTTCACGTTAAATTTTCAAAGAACGATCCTTGACAACTGAACTTTACTGGATTAGGTAGAAATCGACTTCCTGATTTCCCTCAGAATCGATTTTCTCTGCCCTGTCCTTATCCAACTATTATCCGTTTGCTGCCTTGACTCCTTTATAGGATGTCTCAGTATATTAACTAACTTATGAAATTATAATATCAGCAAGAAATATGTATAGTCAATTTACAATAATGACTTCCCTTCCATGTCAGAAGCATTCATCCCGAAACAAGACAGGACTGTAGGAGCAATATCCATAAGGTCAGGGGTGTCTTTATTTACCTTAAAATTACTTAGGAATATGCCGGGAACTATTGAAGGGTCTATTATATGGTCGCCTGTCCATTTCTTAAGATTATCTTCAAATATCTCAGCAGGCGCCCCTCCAACTGCTGTCTGCCATGACGCCCTGAAGCCCTCCTGAAAACCAACCACTATGTCAGGAGACTTCCCTCCGTTATCGCCTGAATATATGGCATTGCTTTTATAGACATTCTTAACAGCCTGCCTTCCGTCTTTTGGGTCAGATAACTTTGACAGCTTGCCAGATATATCACTTAATAATGCCTCTGCCTTTGAGCCATTCTCAACAATGCCGTCCCTTTCCCTTCCCTTTATGTTTAAATAAATGCTTCCAAACCCAAGTGCGTAGGTATGGGTCTTTTTCCAGTCAACATACTGAAAAAGCCCCCCCCCCTCTTTGTCGCTCTTTTCTACTTTTCGTGTAAGGGTCATAAACCCGTTCTCAACAAGCCATGAATTAAGATGCACACCTCTCCTGAAAGTTGAAAACCCGTGGTCAGAAAAGACCATAATAGCCGTTTTATCATCAACAGCCTTCATAACCTCACCAAGAATCCTGTCCATCCATTTATAATAATCATCAATCACATGGCCGTATTTTTCTGCATAAGCCTTATTATAAAGCGGATGCTCCTCGTCCTTTGTAGCCCAAAAGACATGCTGTATCCTGTCAGTAGAGAAGAAAGAGAAAGCAAAAAGCCCTTCTTTAAATTTATTAAGCTCATGCCATAGCATCTTCTCCTGCTCAGAGACAATCTCATCGCACATGGTGATAAATGCCTCTTCATCAATCCTTCCCTCTGTAAGCGCCTTTGTATCCTCAGGCATTCCAAGTGTGTAGAAATGCCCCAAACTTCCTGCAAGCTCCTTAATATAATCATCCGGACTTGAGATGACAAAAGCAGGGTCTTTGGGGTTTATCTGCACAGCAGAGGCGTAAAGCTCAAACTCAGGCCCCGTCTTGTTTAAATAGAACTTAACAATGCCAGAAGCCGTCTTCATAAGCCCTAACTTAAAATTAACCTGAACCCATTTGCTCCATGTATTGCTCTTTAAAACAACCTTCTCATCTCCTGTTTTTATCTCAATTTCTGAGTCTCCAAGTATTCTTATATTAAGCTCTGCCTTTGCGTCTTCGCGCGTTGTGAGTTTGGCAACTGGAGGGCCTGAGACATAAGTCTTTATCTCATTGCCTCTGACTTCAACCTTTATCACCTTCTCAAGGCCTTCCTCGCCTTTTTGTATATCCTTGTTTGTATAAAATGAATACTTGCCAAGCCCTCCTTTTATGTCTGGCACGCCAAGCCCTGCGTAAAGCCGCGCGTTATTCTGCTTAGGCTGAAAAGTCACTGGCCATTTAAGGATAGTTGATGATATGCCTTTAGAAGATGTATGATCCCAGAAAGCATCTCCATGCATAACAGGTAGAAACATCTGCTCGCGCTTGCCAAAGATGTTTTTAGGGTTCATCTTTAATATCGCAAGCTCAGGCATATAGTCTGTTATCCTGCGGTTTAGAAAATCAAAAATCCCGTGATACCCCGGGTTTTTGCCTGTTGCGATTGACGCCCACGCAACAGGGCTTTGTGCTGGATTGCTTGTGGACAATGGATAATATGAGCCTGACTGACTAAGTTTGAAGAAATTAGGCAAAGCCCCCTGCCATATCAACTGGTTCAGCACCACAGGGTCTAAGCCGTCTATTCCAAGAAGGATTACTTTGTTAAACATAGAGCATTATAAAAACTTATTCTCACAAAACATACCAAAATATCCGACTTTTTATCTTACGGAGTGAAGAACCCTGCGGCAGAGACCGCAGGGCGTCAAAAGTCAAACATCCTCAACTGCCCAAGATCCTTCTCTCTGCCTTGGTTCTTTATGTATTCCTCAATCACTCCCTTATTACCTTTACCGCTGATCGTTGCTATGTA
>JACQXF010000145.1 GCA_016208855.1 Nitrospirota bacterium
AATAGGGAGGACTTATGGCTAAGGCGAAATTTGAGAGGGTAAAGCCGCATATAAACGTAGGGACGATAGGGCATGTAGACCACGGGAAGACGACATTGACGGCGGCGATAACGAAGGTATTGTCATTTAAGGGGCAGGCGCAGTTCAGGGCCTATGACTCAATAGATAACGCGCCTGAGGAGAAGGCGAGAGGAATAACGATAGCGACGGCGCACGTAGAGTACGAGACAGATGCGAGGCATTATGCGCATGTGGATTGTCCTGGGCATGCTGACTATGTAAAGAACATGATAACCGGGGCAGCGCAGATGGACGGAGCGATACTGGTGGTGAGCGCAGCAGACGGGCCTATGCCGCAGACGAGGGAGCATATACTATTGGCGAGGCAGGTAGGAGTGCCGTATATAGTGGTATTTTTAAACAAGGTAGATATGGTAGACGACCCTGAGCTTTTGGATTTGGTAGAGATGGAGGTAAGGGAGCTTTTAAGCAAGTATGGATTTCCCGGGGATACAATACCTATAGTGAAGGGGTCAGCGCTTAAGGCAATGGAGAGCACGAGCACAGACGGCAATGCGGCTGAGTACAAAGGGATAGCAGAGCTTATGGCAGCGGTAGACAGCTATATACCGACGCCTGAGAGGGCAATAGACAAGCCGTTTTTGATGCCTATAGAGGATGTATTCAGCATATCAGGAAGAGGGACAGTGGTAACAGGAAGGGTAGAGAGAGGGATAGTAAAGGTAAGTGAGGAGATAGAGGTAGTAGGGATAAGGGACACAAAGAAGACAGTGGCGACAGGGGTGGAGATGTTCAGGAAGCTTTTGGATGAAGGAAGGGCAGGAGACAACATAGGGGTATTGCTGAGGGGAGTAGGCAAGGAAGATGTGGAAAGAGGGATGGTGTTGGCAAAGCCCGGGAGCATAACGCCGCACAGGAAATTTAAGGGGGAGGCGTATATACTGACGAAGGAAGAGGGCGGAAGGCACACACCGTTTTTTAATGGATACAGGCCGCAGTTTTACTTTAGGACAACGGACGTGACCGGGGTAGTGGAGCTGCCGCAGGGAGTGGAGATGGTAATGCCCGGAGATAATGTAAGTGTAAGCGTTGAGCTGATAACGCCGATAGCGATGGAGAAGGAGCTGAGGTTTGCAATAAGGGAAGGCGGAAGAACAGTAGGAGCAGGGGTAGTAACAGAGGTTATTGAGTAAATTAAGAAAGTAAGAATTAAGAAATGGAGTTAGATAAATGCAAGACATAATTTTATTGCAGTGCACTGAGTGCAAAAATAAAAATTACTCTACTACAAAGAACAAGAAGAATGTTACAGATAAACTTAATCTTAAAAAATATTGCAGGCATTGCAGAAAGCACACGATGCATAAGGAGACAAAGGCATAGGCCAGTAGCTCTAACGGCTAGAGCGTCGGACTCCAAATCCGAGTGCTGGGGGTTCGAATCCCTCCTGGCCTGCCATATTTATTAAACGTGCAATAAAAGTGAGAGTGAGAGTTAAGGATGTCAAATAAAATAAAAAATTTTTTCAATGAAGTAAAAGTTGAATTAAAGAAGGTGATATTCCCCTCGAAAGAGGAGGTAATAGGCGCTACAAAGATTGTAATAATAACTGTTTTGATAATAGCGATATTCCTCGGGTTAGTGGATAGAATAATTTCTAAATTAGTAGAGATATTTTTAATGTAGAGAGAGGGTTATGACAAAGAACTGGTACGTCGTACATACATATTCAGGCTTTGAAGAAAAAGTAAAGACAACCATTCAAGAGAGTGCGGCAAGAAAAGGGTTGCAAGAAAGAATTACCCAGATACTTGTCCCTACGGAAAATGTTGTGGAGCTTAAAGGCGGGAAAAAGAGAAAGGCAAGCAGAAAATTTTATCCCGGCTATATACTGATCGAAATGGAGCTTGATGACGAGACATGGCATCTTGTTAGAAGCACCCCAAGGGTAACGGGATTTATAGGGGGCGCGCATCCAAGCCCTTTAGATAAAGAAGAAGTGGACGTTATTGTCCAGCAGATAGAGAAAGGGCCTTCTCTTACAGTCAAGACTCATTTTGGCAGAGGAGATAGCGTAAAGATAACAGACGGGCCCTTTACTAACTTTAACGGGTTTGTGGACGAGGTAGACGGAGAGCATAGTAAGCTGAAGGTTATGGTAACTATCTTTGGCAGACAAACTCCTGTTGAGTTGAGTTTTATGCAGGTGGAGAAGACGTAATAGCTCATAGTTTATGGCTGATAGTTCATTGCATGCAACTATCAGCCGTGAGCAATGAACAATTAACTACATTCGGAGGTTAGATGGCTAAGAAAGAAGTAACAGCACAGGTAAAGCTCCAGATTCAGGCAGGCAAGGCAACCCCTGCGCCTCCCATAGGACCTGCACTTGGTCCTCATGGTATAAACATAATGGAATTCTGCAAGGCCTTTAATGCCCAGACGCAGTCTATGGGTGAGACGGTTATACCGGCGGTTCTCACAATATACTCTGACAGGTCATTTACTTTTATCCTAAAGACTCCTCCTGCGGCAGAGCTTATTAAGAAGGCGGCAGGGATAATTAAGGGTTCAAGCAAGCCTAATAAGGAGAAGGTAGGGAAGGTCACAATGTCGCAGATTAAGGAGATTG
Organism: Nitrospirota bacterium; assembly: GCA_016208855.1. Taxonomy (GTDB): domain Bacteria; phylum Nitrospirota; class Thermodesulfovibrionia; order UBA6902; family DSMQ01; genus JACQXF01. Next base: position 2,654 of record JACQXF010000145.1, read on the forward strand.
CAAAGACAAAGATGCCTGACCTGAATGCCTTTGACGTGGAGAAGGCTGCCAATAGTATTGCAGGAACAGCCCGAAGCATGGGCATTGATGTCGTGGAATAAAGGGTAATCAAGAATTAAGCCGCATGGCTCTTTATTAAAGAAATGATTTGACTCTATGGGGGAAAGAAAAATGGGCAAGAAACATACAGACAGCTTAAAAAAGGTTGATAGTGAAAAACAGTATGGCATTGAAGACGCCCTTGCAATGGTCAAGGGGCTTGCGCATACAAAGTTTGATGAGACTGTTGATCTGGCTGTAAATCTTGGGATAGACCCTAAGAAATCAGACCAGATGATAAGAGGCACCGTTGTTCTGCCTCACGGCCTTGGGAAGAAAGTAAGGGTTGCTGTATTTGCAAAAGGGGAAAAGGCGAAAGAGGCTCAGGAGGCAGGCGCTGAATATGTCGGAGCAGAAGACCTTATAGAAAAGATAAACGGAGGCTGGCTGGATTTCGATACAGCGGTAGCTACTCCTGACATCATGGGTATGGTTAGTAAGCTTGGCAAGGTGCTGGGTCCTCGCGGCCTTATGCCAAACCCGAAGACCGGTACGGTGACTTTTGACATTGCGAAGGCTATTAAAGATATAAAGGCAGGAAAGGTTGATTACAAAACAGAGAAGGCAGGTATCGTGCATGTGGCAATTGGCAAGGCATCTTTTGATACGCAGAAGCTGACTGAAAATGCAAGAGCGATACTGGATGCAATTATAAAAGCCAAGCCATCAACGAGCAAGGGTACATACCTTAAAAGGTTATCCGTATCATCTACAATGGGGCCTGGTATCTCTATAGATGTTTCCAGGCTGACGGCAGCCGCGAAACAATAAGAGGAAGGGGGTATAACTACAGATGCAGCTTAGTAAGGCACAAGAAGAAAAGGCTAAAGTAATTTCGGAACTCCATGATAAATTTGCAAGGGCGAAGGGTGTGATATTTGCTGACTATACAGGGCTTACCGCCGATGAAACCTTTAACCTGAGAAAGACCCTGAGGGCAGCTAACCTTGATTACAGGGTAGTTATAAATACATTGGCAAAAAGGGCGGCTGAGGGAACCTCAGTTGGTGTGTACAGGGACAACTTTAAAGGAACATTAGGGATTGTTTTTGGCTATAGCGATCCTGTATCAGCGGCAAAGAAGGTTTTGGAGTTTGGCAAGAAAAATAATAAACTTGCAATAAAGGGAGGTGTAATAGAGGGAAAAATCTTTAACCCTGAGGAGGTAAAGGCTGTCTCTGAGCTTCCTTCAAGAGATGTTCTGCTTAGTATGCTTGTTGGCACTATGCAGAGTCCGTTGAGTAAGTTTGCTTCATTATTAAACGCTACATTGTCTAAGTTTATTTATGCAATGGAGGCGGTGAAAGATAAAAAAGCAAGCAATGAGAAATAAGAAGTAAGAAATGAGAAAGAAGAGATGAGTTTTAAATTTTGAATTTTTAGTTGTGGAAAAATTTATTTTATTCCTTAACTCAAAACTAAGAACTCATAACTAAAAACTAACTAATAAGGAGGAGACAAAAAATGTCAGCAACAAAGGATCAGGTATTTGAGTTTATTGACAAGATGACAATCTTGGAGATGTCCCAGTTTATAAAGGAGTTTGAGGAGAGGTATGGAGTAACGGCTGCTGCCCCTGTTGCAGTGGCTGCAGCTTCTGCTGCTGCAGCTCCTGCCGCTGCCGAGGAACAGACAAGCTTTGACGTTGTACTGGCTGCTGCCGGTGCAAGCAAGATTCAGGTCATAAAGGTTGTAAGAGAGCTTACGGGCCTTGGACTTAAAGAGGCTAAAGACCTTGTAGACGGCGCTCCAAAACCTGTAAAGACAGGCGTATCAAAGGAAGAGGCTGACACAATCAAGGCAAAGCTTACAGAGCATGGAGCAACAGTAGAAGTAAAGTAAATGAAGAATTGAGGTTGAGGTTTAGAGTTCTCTTAGCCTTAGCCTCAACCTACTTTAAGTAAGGAGAATTATGGCAAGAAAACTAAGAGTAAGAAGGGATTTTGGCAAGGTTCCCCAGATACTCCCGATACCAAATCTCATAGAGGTTCAAAAACGCTCGTTTGAGAGGTTCCTGCAAAAAGATATAGTTCCTCCCAAGAGAGAAGACATAGGATTACAGGCTGCTTTTAATAGCGTCTTCCCTATATCAGACTATAATGGCGGAGCTTCTATTGAGTTTATAGAATATGTGGCAGGCAATCCGAAATATGATGTGCGTGAGAGTCTGCAGAAGGGTATTTCTTTTGCTTCCCCTTTAAAGATAAAGGTTAAGCTTAACCTATGGGAAGAGAGCGAATCAGGCAAGAGGTCTCTGAAAGAGTCCAGAGAACAGGAGGTTTATTTAGGTGAACTCCCGCTCATGACCGATACAGGGACATTTATAATAAACGGCACAGAGAGGGTGGTTGTAAGTCAGCTTCATCGTTCTCCGGGGGTCTTCTTCAGTCATGACAAGACCGGCGGCAAGACTATCTATTCTGCGCGCATAATCCCCATGAGGGGTTCGTGGTTTGATTTTGAGTTTGATACTAAAGATTTCCTCTATGTAAGGATTGACCGTAAAAAGAAACTCCCGGCTACTATAATTCTCAAGGCCCTGGGTTACACAGACGTGCAGATACTTGAGATGTTTTATCCGGTAGAAGAGATAAATATAACGGGCGGCGCTGCAACCCGTGTCATAAGCGATGTGCTTGTGGGGCTTAAGGCAGCACATAATATCTATGCCCCTAAGACCAAGGAGCTTATTGTCAAAGAGGGCGGCAAGATAACAAGGGCTATTCTTAAGAAGATGGAATCCCTTGGCATTAAGGAGATACCGATATCAAAGGAAGAGGTAGTGAACAGGGTCAGCCTTCAAGATATAGTAGACCCGGAGACCGGAGAGGTAATCTTAGACAACAACAATGAAGTTAAGAGCGAGATTGCAGATAAGATATTTAGCTTGAAATCAGCTACTCTCAGGCTGCTCTTTATTGACGGTATTCGCTATCTGACCTCAATAAGGGATACTCTTGCGCTGGATAAGGTGGCAAATGCAAATGAGGCATTAGTAGAGATATACAGAAAACTCAGGCCCGGCGAGCCTCCGTCATCCGGGGATGCAAAAAATCTTTTTAACGGACTATTCTTTGACCCGAGAAGATATGATCTTTCAGAGGTTGGAAGATACAAGCTAAATGCCCGTCTGGGCATTGACGTGCCAACTGAAACAAGGGTGCTTACAGATAAGGATATTGTGGAGATTCTGCGCTATCTTCTTAGCCTCAGGGCAGGAAAAGGAGAGGTTGACGATATAGACCACCTTGGAAACAGGAGGGTGAGGGCAGTAGGGGAACTCCTTGAAAACCAGTTCAGAATAGGGCTTGTAAGGATGGAGAGGGCTGTAAAAGAGAAGATGGCTTTAACTCCTTTGGAAGAGGCAATGCCCCATGACCTGATAAATGCAAAGCCTGTAATAGGCGTTATAAAGGAGTTTTTTGGGTCAAGCCAGTTAAGTCAGTTCATGGACCAGACAAATCCGCTTTCTGAGATTACACACAAGAGGAGGCTTAGCGCCCTTGGTCCGGGCGGATTAACGAGGGAGCGCGCAGGCTTTGAAGTCAGGGATGTGCACCCAACCCATTATGGACGTATATGCCCTGTAGAAACCCCTGAAGGCCCGAATATCGGGCTTATTACATCTCTTGCCACATATGCGCGGGTTAACGACTTCGGATTTATAGAGTCGCCCTACAGAAAAGTAGAGGAAGGCAGGGCAACAGATAAGATAGAGTATCTTTCTGCGGTAGAGAGCGAAAAGTATGTGATTGCTCAGGCAACAACACCGTTGAATGCAAAGGGGCATATAGCTGAAGAGACTGTATTTGCAAGGGCAGGTGAAGACTTCAGGATAGTAACGCCAGTAGAGGTGCAGTATATGGACGTCTCCCCGAAGCAGATTGTAAGCGTCTCTGCAGCCCTTATCCCCTTCCTTGAAAATGACGACGCCAACAGGGCGCTCATGGGCTCTAACATGCAGAGGCAGGCAGTTCCTTTGCTTCGTACAGAGTCGCCGGTGGTTGGCACAGGGATGGAGGCTGTAGCAGCAAAAGATTCAGGGGTTGTTGCGGTTGCAAAGAGAGCAGGGGTGGTTGAATCTGCTGATTCCTCAAGGATTGTTGTACGGACAGACGGCGATATTGATATATATAACCTTGTTAAGTTTTACAGGTCAAATCAGGCAACATGCGTTAACCAGAAGACTATTGTGAAGACAGGCGACCATGTAAAGAAGGGACAGGTAATCGCTGACGGCCCTGCCACAGACATGGGGGAGCTTGCCCTTGGCAAGAATATACTTGTTGCGTTTATGCCATGGGAAGGATATAACTTTGAGGACGCTATAATTATAAGCGAACGGCTTGTGAAAGATGATGTATTGACATCAATACACATAGAAGAGTTTGAGATAGAGGCGAGGGAGACCAAACTTGGACCTGAGGAGATAACGCGTGATATTCCAAATATCGGAGAGGAGGCCCTTAAGGACCTTGACGAAAGCGGGATTATCAGGATAGGCGCTGAGGTAAAGCCAGGCAATATACTCGTTGGCAAGGTTACTCCAAAGGGTGAAACACAGCTTACCCCTGAAGAGAAGCTACTGAGGGCAATATTTGGTGAGAAGGCAGAAGAGGTAAGGGAGAACTGCCTCTATGTCCCTCCTGGCATTGAAGGGACTATTATAGATGTAAAGATATTCTCCCGTAAAGGCGTTGAGAAAGATGAGAGGGCTCAGAGCATAGAGGAAGATGACGTAAACCGTCTCCATCGTGACCTTGAAGAGGGCAAAAGAGTAATAAAGGAAGGCAAGGCTGCAGAGCTTAGGAAAGCGCTTCTTGAGCAGAAGGCTCTGGAAGATGTAAGGCTGCCAAAGAGCAAGGAAATTCTTTGTGAGA
>JACQXF010000146.1 GCA_016208855.1 Nitrospirota bacterium
CAGACCGGAGCTTTGCCGCTGGCTTCCTTCAGATTCCACCTCACGATGGACACCCTTGCCTTTAGCTAACGGTTGGCGCTATCAACCCCCGTAGCGGACTTTCACCGCCAAGCTTGCGCCCGTGCCGGGCGCACAAAAAAACGTGGTCCAGGGCAGAAACCCCTGAACCACGTTAAGTTAAGCAGCAGCTAAATCTTACCTCTTAAGGTTTACAAGCTCCTGAAGCAAATCGTCAGATGTTGTAATCACCCTCGCATTTGCCTGAAATCCCCTCTGGGCAGATATCATCTTCACAAATTCCTCTGCAAGGTCAACATTGCTCATCTCAAGCGTATTTGAGAGAACCTTGCCCAGCCCCCCGCTGCCAGGGGATCCTATAACAGGGCCTCCTGAATCATATGATTCAGCATAAAGATTATTGCCCATCTTTGTGAGGTCTGTCGGCGCAATAAATTTGGCGACAGCCACCTGTGCAACGAGCCTTGTCTGTCCGTTTGTAAAGACGCCTGTTATTGTCCCGTTCTGAGAGATTGAGATATTCTTGAGGGAGCCTGCACCGTATCCGTCCTGGTTCTGAAATATAATGGCTGACTCTGCGCCAAACTGGGTTACGCCGTCAAGCCCTGTTCCGCTCTCTGCCAGAGAAGTGCCAAAGTTAAAGGCAACAGACTGGTTCTGCGCAGCGCCGCCTGAGAAATCAAATCCGCCTGTTGGATATGTTATAGCGCTCTCTGAGCTTAGCTTGCCGTTAGTGTCAAAACTAAGAGTGCCCTGAGCCTGCACTTCTGTAAGTCCGCTTCCTGAGTCAGATGCGCCTACTACTGCGTACCACTGCCATGTGTTGCCTGTCGGCGCCTCAGCAGACTTCCTGAAGTAAGTTGTTATGACATGGCTGTTCCCAAGGGAGTCATAAACATTCAGGGAAGTAGAAAAGTTTGATGTACCGCTTGGATTATTGACATTAAAGGCTGCAGGGATTGCCAAATCTGAGTTCAGATTGGCTGATATAGATACATTAGCTGTTTGATTGGGCGCGCTGTTAAGAGAGGATATATTAACATCTCCTAAACTGCCTGTAGCAACGCCTGCAGCTGAATAAAGATAACCCTGAAGCTTTAATCCTCCCGGATTTACAATATAGCCGTCTCTGTCTACAGAGAATTGTCCTGCCCTTGAATAGTATGTAGTGCCGCTCTCATTCATCAGAAAAAAACCTTCGCCTTCAATAGCCATATCCAGCACATTTGTAGTTGTCTCAAAAGAGCCTTGCGTAAACAGAGGCGATATATCAGCGATAGCCACACCGCGGCCTATCTGCGAACTGCCTTGTGCCTGGCTCAGGATGTCACTGAATGCTATTCTGCTTGCCTTAAATCCTACAGTGTTAACATTAGAGATATTGTCGCCTATTGAAGAAATAGCGATGCCATTTGCATTTAAACCTGTTACTCCTGTAAATAATGAACTTAACATCTTTTAATCCTCCTTTTAGTTGGTTTTTAATTATGAGTTCTTAGTTTTGAGTTAAGGAATAAAATAAATTTTCCATAACTAAACATTCAAAACTTAAAACTCGAAACTCATCTCTTATTTCCCATTTCGCATTTATTGACTAATAAATCTCCAGCACCTCATTAACAGGAATTCTCTGGCTGCTCTCTGTTATGAGGTTTGTAATCCCGTTGTCAAAGCTTATGCCCAGTATCTTTTCAGTGCTGCCGTTTGCCGCCTTAATCTGCCTGCCTATCAGGTTTGAGACCATTCCATTATTAAGAGACTCCTGATAATTGACAAGCTTCTCCATGGTGTTATTCATGTTGTATAGCTGCTCAAGCGTACTGAACTGTGCAAGCTGCGCTGTAAATTGCGTGTTGTCCATGGGATTCATGGGATCCTGGTATTTAAGCTGTGACACAAAGAGATTTAAAAAATCATCCTTTCCTAATGCTCCTATATCCATCATCTCCTCCTTTCATACAAAGATGTTAATTATATTCTCCCCTTTTGGAGAGTACCCCTGCTGCATATTTTTTGCTGTCACCTCCCCTGAAATATCCTCTGCTGCTCTATCATCTTTTGCAATTTCCTGTCTCCTTTCCCTGAGTGATACAGAAAAACCCCCTATGGTAATCCCTTCCTTAAGGAGGGCATTTAGAAGATTATTGATGTTTCTCTCTATCGCCTCCTTTCCTGGCACATCCGATACATTTATATTTGCATTTACAACTCCTTTATCAAGGCTAAGTTCTATCTCTACCTTTCCTATGCCTTCAGGCTCAATGGATACCTCTAATGTTGTGTCAGTCTTTTTTGTTATAACAAATGAATATTCCTCTGCCTGCCCTGCGCGATGAACCTCTGCATGTTCTGTTATCTTCTCAGGCATAAGAGCGCCTTTTGCCGCATCTACGTTAGGGGAGTTAAGCAATGTCCTGTAGTCAGTTTCAGACAGGCGTAGATTTTCTGAAGTCTCTGCATCATCATTAACAAACCCATGATGTTGTCCTAACTCCGTGTTTAAGCTATGCGTAATATGACGAACAGACAGGACTTTTATAGCTGCAGGGTCTGTTTCCTGCACATCTAATGACATATTTATATAGGGCGTCTTTGGGCTGTCTATATTGCTTATTTTTGCATCTTTATTAAACCCTCTGTCAGTTGTGTCTCTAACCTCTCCTGTGAATGGCTTTACATAATTTTCATTTGAAATTACCTCGTTCACTCCCTTCTCCACTTGCGGGAGCAGGATGTTGGATGGTGATTTTCCACTATTGCTTGTGTCTTTTTGAGGCATAAATATTTCATTTGAGACATGCTGAAGAGTCTCGTCTTGAGACTGCTTAAAGGCATTGTTCATAGCGTTATGTGTGTCAGGAATAAATGGAAACAAAGCAGCAGCAGTAGTTTCCGTTTGCACTATTGATACTGCCTCTTCAGGTGCAGGTTTAACCACAGACAAAGCGGCACCTGAACTCTTCTCATCTGAGGGTATTTCTTTGCAGACGGGCTCGCTAATAAGACCTGCAAGACTAAAACATGCCTCTGCTTCAGGTCCTGTTACAGCCTTCTCATGCGAAGATGCCTTTAAGGCTGTCAGGATTAAGGGTATTTTCGGGTCAATGACTTTTTCATTTCCCTTTGTGTCACTTTGGGGCATGAGTGTTTTATCAGGTATGGTTATCTCTGACTCATTCTTTACGAACTTATCATTTACAATAACCCCTGTCCCCGTGCCTACAGGCTGCCGCATCTCCTGGGCAATGGGAACCTTTAGGCCATTGACACTAAAATACCCCTCGCTCCTACCCTCTTCTTCAAGAGGAGAGGGTGACTGCCGGAGTGCTTCCTGCACAGAGTGAGAGAGAATGCTTTCTATCTCCCCTCCATTGACGGGAGGGGATGAAGGGGAGGGTTTATAATTTTCATTATGCTTTGTGAGCCAATGCTCGTGTAGATTCCCGCTTATCACGCCTTTAGCGACATCCTGAGACAAGGCAGCGTCTTCATCTGGCAGCGGTTGAGTATTTATTGCAAGTCCTTCCGTATCCTGAATTAATGAAGCCGGCAAGTTCAGGCTTGAAGTCTCATCTGATAAGGCCGTTTTGCTTAATACATTATTAGCTGAAGCGTCTTTATTCAATATGCTTAGAAGAAACTGATTAAAAAACATTCCTTCTGTTTTTAATGCATTGCCCTGTGTCCCTGTAAATGCCTGAAGTAAATCTGTCTTATTCTCTGCAGAGATTATAGGTATTAAGGCTGTCATGCCTTTCTATATATCAATAATCATGCCAGAGGATAAAAAACAAGTGACGAGTGACGAGTGACAAGTAACGAGTAAAGAAACAAATTAGACTGGGCTATAGATGCTTGTTTTTACTGGATTTCAGATGGAGCTTCTCCTTATGAAAACTTATGAAGCGTCCTGCTTGCTCAAGATACGCTGCCTGTAAGTGTTTTAATGGTTACTCAATAAGAGGTAGAAAACTTCACTTGGTGGGAAATTTTTTCACGACACTCGCGATGCCTTCGGTGATGGCTGCCGCCTTCTTAGTTTCCATAAGCGCTATTACTGCGCCTGCTTTTTTACTCTTCATCTTAAGAATAATCTTTATGGCTGTAGACTCATCCAGCGCTGAAAGCCTTGAGGCTGCGTCTTCAGAAGACATTGACTCGTACGCCTTAATCACATGTTCCATTGCCGCTTCCCTGCCGGTCTCTATCTTTTTAATGGCATCTTCAATATCTCCGAGGAGCTTTGTATATTTTTCTATCTTCTCTTCAACATCTTTTCTTAATGCCTTAAGTTCAGCCTCCTCTTTTTTTAATGCCTCCTCTTTCTCCGTAAGCTCAATATTCTTCTTTGAGGCATCCTGCGTATTTGAAGCACTCGCAGCATTTGCAGCATTTCCCTGCGCATAAGCTAAGTTAGTGGATAACATAAAAATTACGGAATACAGGATACAGAATACAGAATTAAGAATAAATGTTTTTGCATTCTGCATTCTGACTTCTGACTTCTGTATCCTGACTTTTTTCATCTTCCTCTCCTGCGCATAAACACAAAGTCTGCCTCTCTCTGCTCTGCCCTGTTTTTTTCCTTATCCTCTTTATGAATAATCTTTTTCTTCAGCGCTTCAAAAACCTTTTTCTCCTTATGCGCTTCCACCAGGGCATTATGCTTATCCCCGAACTCCTCCACCTTTTTATTTATTATTTTTTTCTGTGTATTAATATTCTCAGAAAGGGTCAGAAGATAGTTATAGGCCAGCTCAACATCGCCTGCCTTTATAACTGTGCCTCCGTGTTTCTCGCTGAACTTTACCATAGTATCCGAAAACGACTTCTCAATAGAATCAAGCTTTGCCTGCTCAACATCTATAATGTCTTTTATCTTCTTTAATTCAAACTCTATCTCTTTCTTCTTGTGATCTTTTACTTCAATAACTTTAGATACTGTTTTGAGTTTAGTCATCTAACCTCATTCGCCTCATCAAACATACAGTACAACCCCTGAAGGCTGTCGGTATAGTCCCTTCTTTCATTCATGCCCTGCCTTAGATACGCCCTGAGTTTCTCTATCATCCTTATGGCATGATCTACCTTTGGGTTTGCCCCTTCCTTATAAGCGCCAAGATTTATCATATCCTCATATTTATGATATACAGCCAGCGTCTCTACAAACTTTTCTATGCACTCCTTGTGCTTATGGTCAACAATATCAGGCATAACCCTGCTTACAGAGCGAAGCACATCAATGGAGGGGTAGTGATTCTGCATTGCAAGCTCCCTTGAAAGGACTATATGTCCGTCAAGTATTGACATGGAGATATCTGCCACCGGGTCTGAAAGATCATCTCCTTCAACAAGAACTGTATAGAGTCCTGTTATGCTTCCGCTTCCCTCAGACGTCCCTGCCCTTTCAAGCACCTTTGAAAGCACGGCAAATACAGAAGGCGTGTAACCCTTTGTAGTAGGAGGCTCTCCTGTGGCAAGCCCTATCTCCCTCTGAGCCTGAGCCACCCTTGTGAGTGAGTCCATAAACAAGAGTACATCCTCCCCGCGGCTCCTGAAATACTCTGCTATCGCAGTGGCAGTAAAGGCAGCCCTTAATTTAATCAGAGGAGGCTGCTCTGATGTTGAGACAATAACAACAGATTTTTTTATGCCGTCAGCAAGATTTCTCTCTATAAACTCCCTGACCTCCCTGCCCCTTTCTCCTATAAGCGCTATAATATTCACCCCTGCGTCAGTGTATTTTGCCATCATCCCCATAAGGACGCTCTTTCCTACGCCTGTGCCGGCCATGATGCCTACTCTCTGCCCTTTCCCGCATGTAAGAAGTCCGTTAATCGCCCTAACGCCAAGGTCTATCGGGGTATTTATCCTCTGCCTTCTAAGAGGATTTGGAGATAAAGAAAAGAGCGGATAATCAACCCCGTTTAAAGGGCCTTTGCCATCAATAGGATTACCCATGCCGTCAATTATCCTTCCTATGAGTTCAGGGCCAACCCTTACGGAAAGCCTCTTGCCCGCAGAGAGCACCCTGCTTCCCGGCATTATCCTTGACAAGTCCCCGACAGCCATAAGCAGAACCATGCCGTCTTTAAATCCCACAACCTCGGCATCTACAGGCATTGTGTCGCCGGTGTAGATTTTACACGCCTCGCCAATACTGACCTTAAGCCCTGTCGCCTTTATCAGGATGCCTGTGATCTCTACCACCCTTCCATAAACCCTCACCGGGTCTGAATTGTTAACACTATCTATATATGCTGAAAGATTAATTACCTGCGCTGACATTGCTTATACCTTCCATAATATTTTCTATCTGTTCATCTATATCTGTTACAACCTCCTCTGCAGGGCCTATTATCAGAGGGCTGTTTACAGGCACCATAGGGTCAGCATCAATTGATATGTCTGAGTGCAGTTTTAGCAGCTCAGGTTTTATCTTTTCAAAAAGGCTACAGAGCGCCGGGTTTATCCTTATCGTAATGCGGCCTGTCTTTTCAATCTTTCTCATGGCCTCCCTGACGATGCTTCCGATAAGCTCGGGCCTTATTGAGAGTTCTTCATATATAATCTTTTTTGCTATTGATACAACAAGACTAATGATTTCAGGTTCAAGCTCTGCTAATGTCTTTTTTCTTGCTGTAGTAAGATCATTAATGATTGACTGAAGCCCTGTTAGGAGAACGGATGATTTTTGCTCGCCAAACTCTAAACCTGCCTTTTCACCTGCTGAAAAACCTTCCTCATAAGCCTTTCTTTCTATCTCTTCGGCCCTCTGCTCCAAAGACAACTGCGGTTTTTCAGTAAACAGGGCTACGTCCCTTAGCAGCGGCATGATGTAGGAGTCTGTATCGCCGCATCTTCTTATCCTTCCCTTACGCAACAAGCTCCTCTCCTCCCTTGCCCGGAAGCACTAACTTGCCTTCTTCTTCAAGTTTTCTTGCAACCTTAACAATGTTTTGCTGCGCCTTCTCTATGTCAGAGACCTTGGCAGGCCCTCTCGTCTCCATCTCCTCTTTTAGTATCTGAGCCGCCCTCTGAGACATATTTTTAAATATCTTCTCCTTGAGAGCCTCAGATGCGGTCTTTAATGCAAGCGATAACTCCTCGGTTGTTACATCCTTAAGTATCGCCTGGATGCCCTTGTCATCAATATTTATAACGTCATCAAATACAAACATGAGCTGCCTTATGGAGTCTGCAAGCGTAGAGTTCTGCCCGTCTATCTTTTCAAGAATTGCCTGCTCGGTTGTCCTGTCGCACTGATTAAGTATCTCGGCAACCGCCTTGACGCCTCCGAGCTTTCTGCCCTTGCTCTTACCCCCTACATCAAGCTGCCCCCTTAGCACCTCCTCAAGCTCCTCAATAGCGCTCTCAGATATTGTCTCGGTGCTTGCTATCCTTATGGCAACATCACTCTTCAGAGCCTCAGGGAAGCTTGCCATTACCTCGGCAGACTGTAACGGCTCAAGAAGACATAAGATAAGTGCAATAGTCTGTGGATGTTCTGTCAGAAGGAAGCTTGACAGCGTTTTAGGGTCAACCCACTTGAGCGACTCAAGCGTCCCTTTCTTGGAGGCTATCTCAAGTATCTTGTTTGCGTTCTCCTCTCCCAGTCCTTTCGAGAGGACATTCTTCACATACTCGCCGCCGCCAACCTGAACTATGCCTTTTGATATCTTCTCAGAGGCCTCTTTAAGAACCATATCAAGGTCAGAGGTGCTCACTGTCTTGGATTTGCTCATACGAACGCTTATCTCGCCAATATCCCGCATATCAAGGTGTTTCAGTATCTCGGCTGCAGCCTCTTCGCCTATGGAACTAAGAAATATCGCTGCCTTTTCATGTCCGTTATTAATTGCCATTTATTCCTCCGTCATCCACCCTCTGACTAATTCAGAGGCCTCGCGCGGATTCTTCTTTGCCCATTCTATAAGCCCGCCTTTAAGCGAACCTTCCTTCTTCTCTATCTCAGGGATCTTTTCTATGGCAGCAGGCGATGACATCATTTGCGGCCCTGCCGCAGCAGCAGGTGCAGGCGCCGGCGGAGTTACAGTAGTAAGCGCCTTTACAAGCGGTTTAACAACAATGATAATAAATACTATTCCTATTATCAACGGCACGGCGTATCTGGCAAAAGAGAGTATAACAGGCAGGTATTCCTTCTTTTTCTCCTGAGACGCCATTGCCCCGTCTTCCATGGTAGCCTTAAACGGCATATTTACTACCTTTACCTCGTCTCCCCTGTCTGTCGTAAATCCTATGGCGTTCTTAACCAGTTCGTCATAGTACTTTATATCCTCAGCAGTTCGAGGCATATATTTCTGCTCCTTTGCCCCTTTTTCCAATGTATATATTCCGTCAACAAGCACTGCCACAGTCACCTTCTTTATGGCAGCCGAAGGGCTGATAACATGGCTTGTTATCTTGCTTATCTCGTAGTTTATGGTCTCGCTCTTCTTCTCTGACTGTCCTTGTGATATTGCGGCTGTCGTTGTATTAGGCTTTCCGGGAAGATTGGATGTAACCCCCGGGATGCCGCCGCGCTGCGGGCTTGTGGACTTCTCAAGATTTTTCTGTTCGCTCCTTACAACCTGAGCGTCAGGGTCAAATTTTTCCTCTGTCTTCTCAATGCGGGTAAAATCCACATCAACAGCAGCCTTTGCCTTTACCTTGCCTTTGCCGACAACAGGCTCCAGTATTCCAAGAACCCTCGCCTCTATGTCCTTCTCATAGCTGCGCTGATATTCAAGCTGGCTGCTTGTAAGCCCCATAGAATCATTCACAGGCTGTGTGAGCATCTCTCCGCGGTTGTCTATCACTGTAACGTCCCTAGCGTTTAACCCCTCAACACTGCTTGAGACAAGATGCACTATCCCATGCACCTGGCTTTGTGACAGCGCCCTTCCGGGCATAAGTTTTACAAGAACCGAGGCAGTCGGCCTCTCGCCGTCTCTTGAAAACAGAGTCTTCTCAGGTATAGCCAGATGCACCCGGCATCGTTCCACTTCAGAGAGAGACATTATTGTCCTTTCAACTTCACCCTGCATAGCCCTCCTGTAGTTGAGCCTCTGCACAAAATCAGTGGTGCTGAAATTTGTCTTATCAAACAGTTCAAACCCAACGCCCCCGCCGCGTGGAAGCCCCTGTGCAGCCAACTGAAACCTCAAGTCGTAGACCTTATCAGAGGGCACCATTACAGCGCCGCTTTCAACTGTGTAAGGCACCTTCATATCCTTCAGCTTCTGCACAACCATGCCTGCGTCACTTTCAGCAAGATTGGTATAAAGCACGGCATAGTCAGGCTTTTGCGACCATGAAAATAAAAGCACCATGCCTGCTACAGACAGGACTAACGATATAACAAGCGCTATCTGTTTCCCAGCCGGCCAGCTTTTTACTGCATCAATTATGTTTGCCATAAATTCTCCTTACTTGTTACTTATTACTCGTCACTTGTCACTCGTCACTGTCTTTATACCTGCATCCTCATTACTTCTTCATAAGCGCTTATAAGCTTATTCCTGACCTCTACCATAAGCTGAAAAGACATGTCAGCCTTCTCCATTGCTAAAACGGCCTGCGTAATATCTCCGCCCGAGGCAAGCTCTTTTATGGCTGTATCAGCCTCCTTCTGCACTGAGGCAACCTTGCCTATGGCGTCCTGAAGCACTGATTCAAAAACAGCTCCGTCAGGTTTTTGTCCAAGTTTGTCCGAACCATTGGCAGCCTGACCTATGCCGCCGATATTTATTTTTATATTATTTATATCAGTCATCATTACCTCCCGATCTCAAGCGTCTTCATAAACATTCCCTTTGACATATTAAAGGCTGATACATTAGCCTCATATGCCCTTAGCGCCATCATCATATTTACCATCTCCTCAATAACATTCACATTCGGCATTGCCACCAACCCCTCTTCATTGGCGTCAGGATGCCCGGGGTCATGAATCATCTTGGGCGGCGTATTATCCTCTACAATGCCGGCAACCTCCACGCCTTCAAGCCCATCCACAGGGTTTGACTTAACAGGCATTGTTGAGAAGACAACATCTTTTCTCCTGTAAGGGCCTCCCTCTTCAGTCCTTGTTGAATTGACATTTGCCATGTTTGACGCCACGGTGTTCATCCTTGTCCTCTGTGCATTTAAGGCTGATGCGCTTATCTTAAAGATATTAATAGAATCCATTATTACCTCCCTCTTAAGGCATTCCTGAACATTCTTATTTTTGTTGAAAGCAGTTTTGTCCCTGTCTCATAGAGAAGGGCATTTTCCGTCATCTTGGCCATCTCAATGTCAAGCTCCACATTATTTCTGTCGCCCCAAAGGGTACCATCCTCGCTTGCCCTCTCAACGGTTTTTTCTCCGGTTGTGCCGGATAATTTTATATGCTTTGGATGCGTTGCCTTAACCTCTGTCATTTCATTATTAAGCACCACATTAAACTCCAGATCCTTTGCCTTGTAATCAGGCGTATCTGCGTTTGCAACATTGGACGCTATCACCTTCTGTCTCGCATAAGTTGCGTGCAGTAATCTTTCTAATATGTCAAATCCTCTGTCCATCATCTCCTCTTAATGCAATAAGTGTGCCTGTCTTAAAGACAGTGACAAGTAACGAGTGCCGAGTCTTTATGGTTCTTTCTCATTTTAAGTGGGTAGTTACTTCCCCTCCCTTGAGGGGAGGGGATTGAGGGGAGGGTGTCCGATGAAGCCTCTCCCTTATTA
>JACQXF010000026.1 GCA_016208855.1 Nitrospirota bacterium
ACGCATTTTGCGAAGCCGATTTTTTAAAAAATGTCAGTTATGAGGGCAGATTAGGTAAAATACAAAAAGCGGACATTTCTAAATCAGTAAGAATAGGACATTTCTAAATCGGTAGAACAGTCAATGTTTTTCCTGCTGTAAATGATAAGGGCTTCTGCTATAATGCCGTTATTTGGAATGATAAGATTTGGGGTGCTTATTACAACAGATATCTTTTCAATGACTTCATCTTTTGGAACTTTATAAAATGACTGGAGCGTCCATATCAATTCGGCAATAACCATCTCCGAAGTCAGCAGGGATGCTTTCCCATTAACGGCGCGCTTGAACAATTCCCTGCACTTTTCATATTTTACAGAGTCATCTGCAGTAAGGTAACGAAGGAAGATATTGGTGTCAACAAATACTGTCTTCATTTGCCTTCACCGGCAGCATGTTCTGCGATTTTTCTAACCGTCTCTTTCCGCACCTTCTTGAAGTCTATGGGCTTTTCTTTTGCTGATAACTTGACTGATGCTCCTATGTCAAGGATGTTCCCCCTTATGGGTTTAATTACGGCTACGCCTTCTTCGGCAACTATAGCTACTTTATTGTTCTGCTTTAAGTGAAGCGCCTTCCTTATTTCTTTGGGTATTGTTATCTGGCCTTTTGAAGTTATTGATGCTACGGGCATATCCTTACCTCCTCGATATATTTAGAATTATTTAATTTCTCCTTACATTATATCATAATTCCAACTTATACTACCTCTACCATTCCGAACCCCTGGTGTGCGACAAAAAAGTTGGATCTTAATCATCCCCCTCTTTGGCAAAGAGGGGTTAGGGGAGATTTTTTAAATAATTTATATTCCTTTTTTAGAAAATCCCTCCTTGTGTTTTGTGTTAGTATCAAAGGATTTCTATGTTCCACCTGGTGATAATACAAAAGTTTCTCAATTATGGAGAATATCAATATGCCCCGTTTAGAGCAACCGTCCAATTCAAACTGGACTATTCTTTTTATATGCTGGCTAATAGCCAGCATTTCAACACTGGGGGCCTTGTTTTTTAGTGAAATAGCAAAATTTCCTCCTTGCGTTTTGTGTTGGTATCAAAGGATTTCTATGTTCCCCCTGGTGATAATTATCTTAGCGGGGCTTTTCCCTTTTGATAAAAGCGTTGTTAAGTATGCCCTTCCTTTAGCTTTGGCAGGATGGCTTATCGCAATTTACCACAATCTTTTGTATTCCGGAATTATTCCTGAAAATTTACAGCCTTGCAGTAAAGGCGTTTCATGCACAGAGGTTAATCTGGAGTTGTTTGGCTTTTTGACAATTCCTATGCTATCGTTAATATCATTCTCCGTCATAGCATCATTATTAGTTATATTAAAAAGGAGGCTCTCTAAATGAAAAAACAACATATAGTTCTACTATCGGGTATTCTTCTGATACTTGTTTTTGTGCTTGGTAGTTATTTCTATATAAAACAGCAATCAAAAGAAATTAGCTTTATGGCCAGGGAAAACGTTTCAACATTTATTAGAGAACATTCACCAAAACTTGGCAATGATGATGCAAAAGTCTACATCGTAGAATTTCTGGACCCTGCATGTGAAACCTGCAGCGCTTTTTATCCTTACGTTAAAAATCTTATGGCAGCAAACCAGGGCAAAATAAAACTTGTTATTAGGTATGCCCCTTTTCATGACGGCTCGGATTATTTTGTCAAGATTCTTGAAGCTGCAAAAAGACAAGGGAAGTACTGGGAGACATTGGAGGTCATGCTTCAATCTCAATCTTACTGGGCAAGCCATCATAATCCACAACCTGAGTTAATCTGGCAATTTCTTCCAAACGCGGGGCTCAACGTGGATAAGATTGCAAATGATATGAATGATCCTAAAATAGCAAAGCTTATTGAACAAGATATTGCGGATGCCAAAACACTCAATGTTACGAAAACCCCTGAATTTTTTGTAAATGGCAAGCCGCTTCCAAGCTTTGGCTATGATCAATTAAAGGAATTGGTAGAAGATGAAATTAAAGCAAATTATTAAAAAATATATATCCCTGTTTGCAGTCCTGATTGCAGTAAACGCATGCAGTACCGCAGGAGTGAAAGAGAAGGCCGATGTTTCTGCAGGAACTGACGTTGTATCAAATCAGGTAACCATTAATCCGTCAAAATCATACGAGGAGTGCGTAGAGCTCAGGCCGGGGCGTATTATGAGTTACAGTTTCAGCTCTGATAAACCGGTAGAGTTTAACGTTCATTATCATGCTGAAGACGGAATTCATTATCCTGTGCTTGAGAAAGGGATTACTGCATCTAAAGGAATGGTTGACCCTGAAGGACATCATTACCATATGAAGGAGCAGGAATTCTACTGCCTGATGTGGGACAATCATAACCATGAGTCTGTAAATATTTCCTTTACATACTTCATAAAGAATAAGTAGCTGAGCTTAAAAAGTTAAGAATTAGCCTTACTCCTACGCCTGTTGCCCCCTTCGTAGCATAAGGCTTATCCTTATCACTCCATGCAGTGCCTGCGATATCAAGATGCACCCATGGAGCGGTTCCTGCAAATTCCTTCAAAAAATAACCTGCTGTCACCAATGAACCGTTTTTTCCGCCGCTGTTTTTCATGTCCGCTGCATCGCTCTTTAAATATTCCTTGTATTCATCATAAAGCGGCATCTGCCACACCCTCTCATATGTTTCCTCTGATGCTTCCTTTAGTTTCTCCATTGCCGCTGTATCATTTCCCATCATGGCAATAGCCTCGCTGCCAAGCGCAATAGAGCAGGCACCTGTTAATGTGGCTATGTCAATTACAAGGCTTGGCTTGTAATGCTTAACTGCATAGCCTATGGCATCGGCAAGCGCAAGACGGCCCTCTGCATCTGTATTGACAATCTCCACTGTCTTTCCTGTAATAGTCCTCACAATATCTCCGGGCCTCGTTGCATCTCCCCCGGGAAGATTCTCTGTTGCAGGCAGGATGCCTACTATATTTACAGGCAGCGTTGCCTCAGATGCTGCCTTGATAATTGCAAGCACTGCTGCGCCTCCGGACATGTCATATTTCATCTTCTCCATGCCTTCAGCCGGTTTAAGGGATATGCCCCCGCTGTCAAAGGTTATGGATTTCCCGATAATTGCAACAGGCATGGATTCAGCGCCATTATATTCAACCACTATAAATTTTGGCGGCTGTGCAGAGCCTTTTGATACGGCAAGGTAGGCTCCCATGCCCTCCTTTTCTATATCATCCTTCTGAAGCGTCTTAACCTTTATCTTTTCATTAGCAAGAGAGTTTGCAAAATCGCTTAAAACTGTTGGGGTCATATCGTTGGCAGGCGTGTTTATAAGGTCTTTTGCAACGCTTACCGCCGAAGCGGTTATTTGCAACTGCTTAAGAGGAATATCATTATCACTGCTAAGGATAGTCGCAGATTCTATCTCTTTTGCATCATCTGCTTTTTTATACTTCTCAAATCTGTAAAGGCTTAAAAGCCCTCCCTCTATAAGATAAGATACAGGCTTCTCAGATCCCCTGAAACCTTTTGGCAAGAAATTAAATATGCGCGTAGAAACCGAGATCTCTTTTGCCGCTATATCCCTTAGATATGAAAATACCTTCCCGCCGCACTGCCTAATCCTCTCAGACGTTATTTCAGGATGCTTGCCAAATCCCACGAGCAGCACCCTTTTGGCATTTATCATTCCATGAATATGAAGCAGCGCAAGCTGATTGTGCCTCCCTGTAAATTCCTTAGAAGAGATGACCCTCTTTATCATGCCATCAAGGAGGGAATCTATTTCAGAATACATCTCATGCTGATAATCCTCAAAAAAGGGAAGGATTAAGGCGTCAGTGGCTATATCTTTTTCAGAAATATCTTTTATTGTTATGTTCATTTTAGAAAGTATAGCATAAGGCAATGGCTTAGCGGAGTCCTCTTGACAGATACTTTTTGTTTAAGATAGACTTTAAGCAGTGAAGGGGAGTAGCCAGAGCAGTGGTTATCGTCAGCACGTTCTGCAGCAGAGGTTATGCAGGGCCGGTGCCACTGGTTAGGTAAAATCTAACAAGCGAGACCTTTACCATTTTAAAGGCAGTAACTAGTGACAAGTAAAAAGTAACGAGCTAAAGCAAGAAAATTACTTCTTATAGAAAACTCGTTACTCGCAACTCGTTACTATACTTTAAAGTGGTAAAGGTTTTTTTATGAAAGGACATTTAATAAGGAGGGATAATTTATGAATGGATTAAAAACAATGGTCTTGATGGTAACGCTTACCCTTATGCTTATAGCAATAGGAGGGCTGCTTGGCGGCAAGTCAGGAATGACAACTGCCTTAGTTATTGCCTTTGCCATGAACTTTGTCAGCTACTGGTTTAGCGATAAGATTGTTTTAAAAATGTACGGCGCAAAACAGGTAAGCGAGGCAGATGCCCCTGAGCTTTACGGAGCTGTAAGGAGGCTTGCGCACAGGGCAGAACTTCCAATGCCAAAGGTCTATATAATGGAGCAGGATCAGCCCAATGCATTTGCCACAGGCAGAAACCCTGAGCACGGAGCCGTTGCAGTGACTACAGGCATAATGAAAATTCTCACAAGGGAAGAGCTTGAAGGCGTTATAGCGCATGAGCTTGCACATATAAAAAACAGGGATATCCTTGTAAGCACAATTGCAGCTACGATTGCAGGCGCTATAAGCTACCTTGCGCAGATGGCCCAGTGGGCGGCAATGTTTGGCGGAAGAAGCCATGACGAGGAAGAAGGCGGAAGCCCTATCGCATCAATTGTGATGATGATAGTCGGGCCTATTGCAGCAATGCTTGTACAGATGGCAATATCCCGTTCAAGGGAATACGGCGCTGACGCTGGAGGCTCAAGGATTGCAGGAAATCCATTGCACCTTGCCAATGCATTGAAAAAGCTTCATATGACTTCTCAGAGAATACCCCTTAATGCAAATCCGGCGACATCCCATATGTTTATAGTTAACCCGCTTTCAGGGGGAAGCCTTCTAAGGCTTTTTAGCACCCATCCTCCTATTGAAGAGAGAGTAGCCAGGCTTGAAGCCATGGCAATGGGAAGATAAATTTTAAAAGAGTCTAAGTAAGGAAAGACACAGAGGTGCAAAGTTAAGTAAATATTTTCTTTGTGCCTGTTAACTTTTGCCTAAGAATATCCAATCATCTATGCCGTTGTAAAATTGCATCTTGCAGGTTAAGTGAAAGGGGGATTAATGAAGAAGCCATTAGTCGGTATCCTTATGGGAAGTCACAGTGATGTGCCTGTTATGGAAAAGGCAGCAGAGGCATTAAAAGAGATGGGCATTCCCTGTGAGATTGATATAATATCTGCACACAGGCTGCCTGAGAAGGCTGCAGCATATGCAAAGTCTGCAAGGAAGAGAGGCATTGAGGTAATAATTGCAGGCGCAGGCATGGCAGCGCACCTTGCCGGCGTCATTGCGTCTCACACAACCCTTCCTGTGATAGGGGTTCCCCTCAAATCAGGCGCACTGCAAGGAGTTGATGCGCTGTATTCCACCGTGCAGATGCCAACCGGGATTCCTGTGGCAACGGTTGCAATAGACGGCGCAAAGAATGCAGCATACCTTGCCTGTTCTATCCTCTCCATTAAATATCCTGCAATAGCAAAGAAATTAGAGTCCTTCAGAGAAAAGACAAGACAGTCCCTTGAGGGAAAATCAAAAAAACTTAAGGGGAAAATTTAGTGAAAATTCCAAGAGTGATGTCCACACAGCATCCTGATAATGTTAATCTGCCGTTTTTTGCAGAGAGTCAGGACATGTCAGGAGATGATGAGATACAGGAGGCTTATTATGCATTCAGCCACCTCGGTTGCGACGAACAGATGTGGGACTGCGAAGGGAAAGAGGTAGATGATTTTGTCGTAAGAAAGCTCCTAACCAGATACGAGCATTTTTTTAAAAGCAACAGGCTTGGCGAAGATGTTTTTCTTACCCTAAGGGTGCCAAACCCTGATGTGGAAAAACAGGAGGCAAAGGTCCTCATAGAGACGCTTGAGAGCATTCCGCGCTCCTGTGATGCCGCCCGGCTCTTTTACGATAAAGACGTCCCTCCTATATTTGAAGTCATACTGCCTATGACCGTGTCTCATGAGAGCCTTAACAGAATTTATTATTACTATAAAGACTTTGTTGTTGGAAAACAGCATAAGCCGTTTTATCAGGGCGATATAAATGTCTCTGAATGGATAGGCGAATTCAGGCCGGAGACAATAAGTGTCATACCTCTGTTTGAAGACAAAGAACACATGCTTGAGGCGCATAACATAACGCGCGGTTTTATTAAAAACAAAAACATCAAGCACCAGAGGGTATTCATTGCACGCTCAGACCCTGCAATGAACTACGGAATGGTAAGCGCCATACTGTGCAATAAAATCGCCCTGCAGCGATTAAGAAGGCTCTCCGATGAAACAGGAGTTATAATCTATCCAATACTTGGGGCCGGCTCTCCTCCGTTTAGAGGACACTGCACACCTGAAAATATTGACTCATTGCTTGAGGAATATCCGGATGTTCAGACCTTTACCGTGCAGTCATCGTTTAAGTACGATAACCCTGTTTCATCTGTGATTTCTGCTGTAAATAAAATCAACAACACTCAGATGATGAGGGGTTTTGATATAGACGAGGGGAAGTGCATTGAAATCATAGACAGGGTAGCTGATGCGTACAGAGAAATCATAGAGCCGCTTGCTCCGCTGATTAATCATGTTTCAGCGTTTGTTCCAAAAAGAAGGACAAGAAAGCTCCATGTGGGCTTGTTTGGATATGCCAGAAGCATAGGAAAGGTAAAACTTCCAAGAGTTATAAGCTTTTGCGCAGCATGTTATTCCATAGGGCTTCCGCCTGAGCTTCTGGGGCTTAATGCGCTTTCCTCAGGCGATGTTGCGTGCATGAAGGATATGTATACAAACTTTTTATTTGATATAAAATCAGCAATGTCTTATTTTAATGAGGATGTTTTTACCATACTGCCTGAGGAAGTAAAGAAATCTCTCAAGCTTGACTGGGGAGATTACAGGACAAACCCTGAGCATAAGGCAATTACATCAAGGATTATAAAGGCTGTCAGAGATAATGATAAATCCAACCTTCAGGGCATGCTCATAGAGGCAGCGCATATAAGAAGATTTTTAGGATAAATGGAGGGATAATATGCCGATAAGACCGAGCGAGAGAGAAGAAGAATACATTGTAAGGACAGAGTTTGAGAGGAAGAAAAGACTTGAAGAGGAAAAGCATAAAAAACTCAAAGAAGAAGAGAAGAAAAAACTTAAAGATTTACATTACATGATGTGTCCTAAGTGCGGTATGGAATTAATAGAAATTGACTATAAAAGCATAAAGGTTGATAAGTGCTCTGAGTGCGACGGCATATGGCTTGATTCAGGGGAGCTTGAGGCAGTGGCGAGGCTTGAGAAGACAGGTCTTGATAAGCTGTTTAGTGTGTTTAAGAAGTAAGGCTTAATTAAATGGATAGCGAGCGTATTCCCTGCAGCTTGCTGCAGGGAAGATCAATATTTTAAGGAGAATCTATAGATGAATCTGAATATCAAAAATGAAAAACTCAACAGGTGGATCAAGGAAGTATCGGAACTCTGTCAGCCTGACAGCATATATATATGCAACGGGTCCAAAGAAGAATACAATCAAATGATTGAACTCCTGATTAAAAACGGAGGCGCCATCCCGCTTAAAAAACGCCCAAACAGCTATCTTTTTCGCTCTGACCCAAGCGATGTGGCACGCGTTGAGGACCGCACATTTATCAGCACCTCATCCAAAGAAGAGGCAGGACCGACTAATAATTGGTTAGGCCCTGCAGAATTGAAAAAGACTATGCTCGGACTTTATAAAGGCTGCATGAAGGGCCGCACAATGTATGTAATCCCTTTTTCAATGGGGCCTATCGGCTCGCCTATCTCAAAGATAGGGATTGAGATATCTGACAGTCCTTATGTAGTTGTCAATATGCATATAATGACACGCGTAAGCTCAAGGGTGCTGGAACTGCTTGGAGAGAATGGAGAATTTATCCCATGCTTACATTCAATCGGAGCCCCGCTTGCCCACGGACAGAAAGACGCCCAGTGGCCCTGCGCCCCGATAGATAAAAAATATATCAGCCATTTTCCTGAGGAAAACCTTATCTGGTCTTATGGTTCAGGCTATGGAGGAAACGCATTGCTTGGGAAGAAGTGCCTGGCGCTCCGTATCGCCTCTGTTATGGCAAGGCGTGAGGGCTGGCTGGCTGAGCATATGCTTATTCTCCGCCTGACAAATCCGGAAGGGAGACAGTACCATATTGCGGCTGCGTTTCCTTCTGCCTGCGGAAAGACTAATTTAGCGATGATGATGCCGTCTATCCCCGGCTGGAAATGCGAATGTATTGGCGATGATATTGCATGGATGAAGATAGGCGCCGACGGCAGGCTTTATTCCATTAATCCTGAAAATGGTTTCTTTGGTGTGGCGCCCGGCACTTCATACAGCACAAATCCAATGGCAATGGATACGCTTAAAGGGAATGTCATTTTCACAAACTGCGCCCTGACAGATGACGGTGATGTATGGTGGGAAGGCATGGATGGCGACGAGCCTGTACATGCCATTGACTGGAAGGGGCGTGATTGGACGCCTGAGAGCGTTCATGAGGCTGCACATCCTAATGCGCGGTTTACTGCCCCTGCATCTCAGTGCCCTGTAATCTGCAAAGACTGGGAAAAACCTGAGGGCGTTCCAATTGATATTATTATATTCGGCGGAAGGCGCAGTGAAGTTGTTCCTTTGGTTTATGAGGCATACAACTGGGATCACGGGGTTTTCCTCGGTGCCACAGCAGCCTCTGAGACAACTGCCGCAAATATCGGCGCTGTCGGTTTCCTCAGATACGACCCTTTTGCAATGAAGCCGTTCTGCGGTTACAATATGGGCGACTATTTCCAGCATTGGCTTGATATGGGCGGCAAACTCGGCAATAAAGCCCCAAGAATTTTCTATGTCAACTGGTTTAGAAAGAATTCAGACGGCAAGTTCCTGTGGCCGGGCTTCAGCGACAACAGCCGCGTGCTTAAGTGGATGTGCCAGCGCATTGACGGCAAGGCAGGCGCTCAGGAGACGCCAATAGGCTTGGTGCCGGATAAAGAAGGCATAGACCTAAACGGCCTTGATATTCCGCCTGATAATATGAGAGAACTTATGATGGTAAACACAGATGAATGGAAGGCAGAAATACCAAATATAGAGAAACACTTTTCAATATTTGGAAGCCGCCTGCCTGAGAGGCTCAAATTACAGCTTAAGGAATTTATAAGGCGGCTTGGATAGTCTGCTTAGCTCCTCATCTTGAAATCTTTTATTTTCTTGTTACAACTCGTTGTGTGAAAATTTGGTTTTAAGACAATGCAGAAAAAGACACTTGTTAATGTATTGGGCGTAGTATATGCCCATGTTAAGAGCAGCGACGGCGGCGACCTTTATTTAACAAGGTTTGCTGAACCATATCAAAGCCATCTTGACATAGAAAACTGGTATGAACCAAGCTGGTTCAATACGCACAGAGTAAAACTTAAAGGAACAGGTTCAGTATACAGGCTTCCCACAAAAGATGTAGACGGCAAAAGCCTGAATATTGTTTACAAGAATTGCCGCGTAGGCGAGGATGTCCCTCTGGATACTCATACACTACAGGAATTTTGTGACGCCGAGTTTAACAGTCCATGGGAAGAGTTTTCTCTGGTTATGGAGATGCGCGACGGTATTTACGGGCCCAAAAAGATAAGAATCCATACCCAGCACCCGCTGGCTATTTATGTCCCTCCGGAAAAGATGCAGACATGGCAAAGCGGAAGGTCAAAAGCAAAGATTAACCGTATCCGCGCCAAGCATCCGGGCATTGACCTCGATATACTTAAGCAATATAAAATGATATATGAATGGATAGAGGGGCATAGTATTACCGAGGTTTTCTATGATATGAATATCAATGAAGAGGAACGGTTGCGTCATCTTAAGACAATCAACAACCTCGTTCTGTCTGAGATTGATAAAAAAGGTTTTTTAGTAGCTGACATGAAACCGGAACATATCATCGTCAGTGAATATGATAGAGAGAAGATTAAAGAAATCGGACATTCTCACCCACCTGATTCCCTGAAGGAACAGATATGCTATTTGTATAATCTTATAGGCATAGGAAGATATTCTTTGGTTGATTATGAGCTTCTTATGCGCACCCCCAGCCATGAAGAGGAAGTAAAGAGCTCAAGAAGACATTTATATCTTGACGACCAGCGTGACCGTTTTATACCTACGCCGCTGCCTGAACATTTAAAGAGCATGGAGATATTTGGCGTGCCTTATGTGTACGGCCATGCGGAAAGCACCGGAGGGCATCTATGGGTCGTTGGGAAAAATGCCCACCTGTTTGATTATTTTCTTCCTGAAAGATGGAGAAAAACCCCTTCCATCAAATTGTCCGATACCAAAGAGGTGTTTTATACAATCACCAAGGATAATATTCATCTTGTATGGGAAACCTCACGGATTGGCGAGATGATAGGCGAAGACGAGGAAGGATTCAGCTCCAAGGTAAGAGAATTCGGGATAAACAGCCCTTTTGAGGAATTCGCCATAGCGCATGAATTGAATCAACGCGGGATACCATGTGTTTATGTAAGGGCTGTCTATATGACCGGCTCTGACAAGATAGAGGCGTCATCTGATGTCAGAAAATACGAATCGCACAAAAATATTTTAGACCCTGAGGGCAATCAAATCCTGCAGGAGAAGCATAATTATATTACTATCCGTGGTTATTATAACGGGCCTGATGAGTGGGTGGCAGAGCAGGCAGGGCCTCTTTATGTGCCTGTGGATCTCGAGAAGGCTGTCGCAAGAGGGCTTATTGATGAAGCTCAATGTCAGATGTTTCTGAAAAAGGTTAAAGAGAATCTCATGAGCAACAATTATGACGGCTCATTATTAAAGCCCAATGATCTGCTCTTAGCAATTAACAGTAAAGGCGAAATAGTAAAGGCTGATTCAGGCTTGCCGCTGGTTATTATCTGCAATTTTGAGCTCATATGGAAGATGCCGCCGGGACAATAACTATGAAATGGCATCAGAAAACAATAGAAAAAACCCTTGAAGAATTAGAGACATCCCTTAAAGGTATTTCCTCAGAAGAGGCAGAGAGACGCCTTAAAGAATACGGGCCGAATAAATTAGAAGAAAAAAAGAAACGCTCTGTATTCATGATGTTCCTTGACCAGTTCAAGGACTTCATGATAATCGTCCTGATTGCAGCCGCAATAATATCAGGCATAATCGGAGAGCCCTCAGATACCATAGCCATAATCGTGATTGTTATTCTCAATGCCGCAATCGGCTTTATTCAGGAATACAGGGCAGAGAAGGCAATGGCAGCATTAAAGATGCTTGCATCTCCTACGGCAACAGTCCTCAGAGACGGAAATCCCTCAAACATTGTGTCTTCAAATATGGTCCCCGGAGATATCGTCCTGCTTGAGGCAGGAAAGGTTGTGCCTGCAGACCTGAGGCTTATTGAGTCAGCACAGCTAAAAACAGAGGAGGCTGCGCTTACAGGAGAGTCTGTGCCTGTTGAGAAAAATATCCACCTGCTTCATGACGAAATGCTTCCGCTTGGCGATAGAAAAAACATGATATATAAAGGCACAACCGTCTCTTACGGCAGAGGCAGAGGCGTAGTTGTATCAACAGGAATGAACACCGAGCTTGGCAGAATCGCCTCTATGCTTCAGGAGGAAGAGGAGGTGAAGACGCCTCTTCAAAAAAGACTCTTATCCTTCGGACAAAGACTTGCCCTTGTTGTTCTTGCAATATGCGCCATTGTATTTGGAATAGGAGTTTTAAGAGGAGAGCCGCCTTTGCTGATGCTGCTTACAGCAATATCCCTTTCAGTGGCTGCAATACCTGAAGCGCTTCCGGCGGTAGTCACGATTTCACTTGCCCTCGGCGCAAAAAAGATGGTCAGGCAGAATGCGCTCCTGAGAAAGCTCCCGGCAGTAGAAACCTTAGGCTCTGTCACATACATCTGCTCTGATAAAACAGGCACGCTTACGATGAATAAGATGACTGTGGAAGAGATTTGGATGAACCGAAAGATGAGGAAGGGTTCAGGGAGTCAAGGGGTCAAGGAGTCAAGTGAAGTAAAAAATCAAACACTCAAACCCTTGAATCCTCGAACCCTTGAACCCTTGTTTTTCACTGCCCTTGCCCTTAGCAATGATTCGCATGCTGACGCGGAAGGCAATATTATCGGAGACCCGACCGAGGTTGCCCTCTATAACATTGCAAAAGAAAACGGCTTTGATAAGAAAGAACTTGAGCAAAACTTCCCCCGTGCTGCAGAGCTGCCGTTTGATTCTGACAGAAAGTGTATGACGACGTTCCATAAAACAGGGGTCAGGGGTCAGGGGTCAGGGGTCAGTAGAGAAGAATTAATAACCAACCTCCAGTCCACAAACACTGTCTTTTCTAACCCCCAATCCCTAATCCCCAATCCCCAGTACGTTTCTTTCACCAAGGGCGCAGTAGATATACTGCTTGATAAATCAAAGGACATCCTGACTTCAGAAGGATTAAAGCCAATAAGCAGGGAAGAGATACTAAAGATTAATAATAGAATGGCTGCTGATGGATTGAGAGTAATCGGCATTGCAATGAGGCAATGGGATGAGCTGCCGCAAGATATGTCACATGAAAATGTTGAAAATGGGCTTACTATATTAGGGCTTGCCGGTATGATGGACCCACCAAGGGAAGAGGCAAAAGAGGCCATAGCATTATGCAAAAGCGCAGGTATAAAACCTGTAATGATAACCGGAGACCACCCTATAACAGCAAGGGCAATAGCGCACAGGCTTGGCATTCTTGAAGATGACTCAAAGGCAATAATTACCGGAAGAGAGCTTGAGAAGCTCTCCCTTGGGGAGTTTGAGGAAAGGGTTGAGCATATAAGGGTCTATGCAAGGGTCGCGCCTGAACAGAAGCTGAAGATAGTAAAAGCTCTTCAGGATAAAGGGCAATATGCCGCAATGACAGGAGACGGCGTAAATGACGCGCCTGCATTAAAGAGGGCTGATATAGGGGTTGCTATGGGCATTACAGGCACTGATGTTTCAAAAGAGTCTGCGCATATGATACTTCTTGATGACAACTTTGCAACAATCATAAAGGCAGTAAAAGAGGGAAGAAGGATATATGACAATATAAGAAAGTTCATCAAATATCTTCTTACAACAAATTCAGGCGAGGTGTGGACTCTGTTTCTTGCGCCGCTTGCAGGCCTTCCTATTCCATTGCTGCCAATACACATACTCTGGATAAACCTTATGACAGACGGGCTTCCGGCTCTTGCCCTCTCAGTTGAGCCCTCAGACAGCAATATAATGAAGAGGCCCCCCAGGCATCCAAAAGAGAGCATATTCGCACACGGGCTGGGAATTCATGCCTTATGGGTCGGGCTCTTGATGGCAGGCATTGTCCTTTTTGTTCAGGCATGGGCGCTTAAGACAGGGCATGCCCACTGGCAGACGATGGTCTTTACAGTGTTGTGTCTTACCCAGTTTGGCCATGTGCTTGCCATAAGGTCAGAAAGGGAATCGCTTTTCAAGGTAGGTTTATTTTCAAATAAGACTCTCCTTTACTCGGTGCTTCTGAGTTTTCTCTTTCAGATGGCAACTATCTATGTGCCGTTTTTAAATCCTGTATTCAAGACAGAGCCTTTAACACTGAGCGAATTGCTGTTTACGTTTACGCTCTCATCAGTGGTATTTTTTGCAGTTGAGATAGAAAAGTTTATTCTTAGAAGACAGGGACGTTAATGCAGGCAGATGTTTTATTCCCGATAAACGCAGAGGCATTTACATATCTTGTCCCGCCTGAGATTGAGCCGGATATCAAAACAGGCTCAAGGGTGCTTGCACCGTTTAAGCGTCAGGAAAAAGCCGGCATTGTTATTGGATTCAAAAATGCAGAGACATCAGACAGTAAAATACCTCTTAAGAGTATTATTAAGCCCTTGGATAATGAAGCGCTAATTTCCGAAAACATGCTAAAGCTCATTAAGTGGGCCGGCCAATACTATATCTCAACATCAGGCCTGGCATTAAAAAACGCCGTTCCTTCAGGGCTCTTTACAGGGAAGAAAATCGGAAAACCGAGGATTACATATTCAGGAGATATTAAAATTACCCCTCCCCCCGAGCTCACAACAGAGCAAAGCCTGGCGCTCTCGGAAATAAAGAGCGTTTCATCCGGCGTCTTTCTTCTTCACGGCGTCACGGGAAGCGGCAAGACAGAGGTCTATATCCGCGCAATTGAATCGCTTCCTCCTGATAAAGAGGCGATAGTTCTTGTGCCTGAGATTGCCTTAACCACGCAGATTATTGAGAGGTTAAAGAGCCGCTTTGGCAATAAGGTAGCCTTCTATCACAGCGGCCTTTCTTTGGGAGAAAGGATGGCTGAATGGTGGAAGATAAGAAACGGTGAAGTAAAGATTGCCCTTGGAGTAAGGAGCGCTGTATTTGCCCCGTTTAGAAACCTCGGGCTGATTATAGTTGATGAAGAGCAGGAGCCGTCATACAAACAGTTTGAAGGATTCAGATACAATGCCAGGGATGTGGCCTTGGCGCGCACAAAACTTGAAGGCATAAAAATAATACTTGGCTCTGCTACGCCTTCTATGGAAAGTTTCTATAACTCGCAAAACGGAAAATTTAAGTATCTGGAGATAAAAAAACGGATAGACGAAAAGCCTATGCCTGAGGTAGAGATACTTGATATGACAAAAGAGGACAAAAAGACATGGTTTTTTTCGGATAAGCTGCTGAATGCGCTGAAAGACAATATCGCTGAAGGACACCAGTCACTTATAATGCTTAACAGAAGAGGATACTCTCCGTTTATGATGTGTTCAGATTGCGGATATACCTATAAATGTAAAGCATGCAGCATCACACTCACATACCATAAAGACACAAAAACGTTAAACTGCCACTACTGCGGTTCATATCTAATCCCTCAGGATGTGTGCCCTCAATGCAAAGGCGCTAAGACAAGATATATGGGCGTCGGCACGCAGCGCGTGGAAGAGGAGCTGCAGGGCCTGCTTCCTGAGCTGTCATTAAGCAGGATGGACAGGGACACAACGAGAAAAAAACTCTCGCATCACAGGATAGTAAAGGCAATGGAGGATAAAGAAATTGACGTGCTCTTGGGAACGCAGATGGTGGCAAAAGGGCATGATTTTCCTGAAGTCACCCTCTCTGCGGTTATCTCTGCTGATGTGACATTGAATCTTCCGGACTTCAGGTCCTCAGAGAGGGCATTTCAGCTCTTCACGCAGCTCGCAGGAAGAGCAGGAAGGGGAGACGTCTCAGGCAGAGTATTGATACAGACATATGAAGCAGGCCATTACGTGTTTGAGTATGTGAAAGGGCATGACTATAATGGATTCTATGCAAAAGAGATAGGCTTAAGAAAAGAACTCTCCTATCCGCCCTTTAGCAGGCTCATAAGGATTATTTTAAGTTTTAGGGATAAGAGGCTGGCAGAAAGCGCTGCGAAAGAAATTGCAATGAAGATAAAAAAGATAAAGAAAGAAGGAGTAGAGATTCTTGGCCCTGCCCCTGCCCCAATAGAGAAGATCAGGAATCATTGGAGATGGCATATCATATTAAAAGGCAGAGACTCAAAGATACTGAGGCAAAAGGCATTGAATATATCAGAAGCGATAAAGGATATTAAAGATATAAAGATTGATATAGATGTCGGGCCTGTAAATTTGATGTAACTCAGCCGCTTATCTTGTACCCAAGCTATAATAGGCAGTCTTAACTATGTCTGCGACAATTTTATTGGTAAACTGTTCAAGCAGTTCAAGTCGTTCAAGCAGTTCAAACGATTTGAACGGTTTAAACGGTTTAAACTGCCTTTTTTATCGCACACCCGTCTTAACTCATCACTGGATTCGAGCAAATATTAATGGGTCATTCGCTCCTGCCTCTTTAAATCCTTTTGCCCTGAAGATACAACTGTCACACCTACCGCAGGGAAGTAACGAGTGACGAGTGACAAGTGACGAGTCTTTATCTTTTAATTTGTTACTCGTTACTATTGGCTTGTTACTGTCTTCGATGTTACTCGTTACTTCTCCCTCGTTACTGATTTGCGGATCATAGCAGCTCCATGTGAGGGAATAATCAACCCCTAATTCTATACCTTTTTTTATTATCTCTGCCTTTGTAAGGTTGATTAGAGGGGTATTAACCCTGAAACGCATCTTTCCCTCAACCCCTGCCTTTGTGGCAAGATTTGCCATAGCCTCAAAGCTCCTGATAAATTCAGGCCTGCAGTCAGGATAGCCGCTGTAGTCAACCGCATTAGCCCCTATGAAGATATCCTCTGCCTTAAGGACCTCTGCCCATGCAAGGGCAAAGGACAAAAATATCGTGTTGCGGGCAGGCACGTAAGTAACTGGGATTGGGGATTGGGGATTGGTGATTGGTTTTTCTTTACTAACCCCTAATCCCAAACCCCTAATCCCTGCCTTTGGCACTTCTATGTCCGATGTAAGAGCAGAGCCGCCTATCCCCCTGAGGTCAATTTTTATTATCAGGTGTTTTTTAACACCGAGGCTTTCTGCTATTAGCTTTGCAGAGTCTAACTCTCTTTTATGCCTCTGTTTATAATCAAAGCTCATGGCATATGTCTCAAGTCCCTCTGCCTTTGCCATTGCCAAAGTAGTGGCTGAGTCAATGCCTCCGCTTAGGAGGACAACCGCCTTCTTCATCATTTCTCTCCGTTTGCTTCCCTTATTTTTAAGCATTTAATAATTATATCATTTAGCATCCTCGCCCTTTGAGGACAAAAAGTTTTTTTAATGACTCTAACATAACTATTATGAAATACTATACTTCAGCAACATAATAATTGGTATGACATTGTTATAGAGCATTTCACCTTCCGCTTCCCACGATTTTATGACTTTTTTTATTGACTATCCTGCCGTTAATTTCTACAATTTATCATAATGTTGAATAAACTTAAAAGAGAATGTTAGGTGAAAAAATATGACACGTAAGCAATTCATTGAGTCCCAAGGTGCAACTTGCAAAAACTGGAGTTGGAGTTGGTCGTTTATCAACGAGTCCGAGCGACTGGTAATTTTTGGAGAGTGGGACTTATACACGAATGGCAAAACGGCAATGATTCTATCTGAGAGTTGGAAAGTAACGCGGCGTGCCCAGAAGAGCAAGGGCTACGACCAATCGCGAGAACACATTCGGCTCGTTGAGAAAGAGGGATACCGACTTATGACCTTCCCTATGCAGTATTCCGACGAATATAGGGACGGTGACGAAAACGGTCCTGCAAAAATTGGTGGATTTACTCCAAAGCTTACCGAGAAAAAGCTTATGAAAATCGGCGGCTCTTGGTATGCTGCTGATTCTAGTGTAGTGTTACATAAATCCCTTTACATTAAAGATCCTGCGAGACGTCAATGTTGTCATTCCCGAGGTAGTAATCGGGAATCCATTGTCTTTCTGAAACAAATAAAAACCTGGATTCCCGCTTAAGGACTGCGGGA
>JACQXF010000027.1 GCA_016208855.1 Nitrospirota bacterium
AAGAACGATCCTTGACAACTGAAATTTACTGGATTAGGTAGAAATCGACTTCCTGATTTCCCTCAGAATCGATTTTCTCTGCCCTGTCCTTATCCAACTATTATCCGTTTGCTGCCTTGACTCCTTTATAGGATGTCTTTAGGCTTAAAAATATTTCGTTTTATTTTACATGAATTGAAAAATTTTTATATTACGAGGCTCTTGCAAAAGTCTTTATTCGTCATTCCCGCAGTTTGTAAGCGGGAATCCAGTATTCTTTAAAATCAAAGACCCCCGATTAAGACCTTCGAGGGCGGGTATGACGGCGGAAACGATTTCCTTGATACTTTTGCAAGAGCCTCTTACGATATAGCTTAATTGAGCATTTAGAAAAATACTCTAAACTTTGAGTAAAATTGAATAAATATTAGAAAATACTATTTAATATGGGTTAATGCGCTGTTTTTGTTATTATAGGGCAATTATAAGACCTTGCCTTCAATATTGGTTAATTGTATATTAGCACTCGCCCCTTTAGATTGCTAAAGCCTTAGCATCATGCCGGGTGTTTTTAATTATAACTATTAAGATGAAATAGCGAATGTATACCATGCAGTCCCGAAGTTTCGGGACGTGGAGTTTTATTTATATAAAAGAAAGGAGACAATGCTATGAAGTTCAAACCGCTTAGAGACAGGGTATTAGTGAAGTATTCAGAAGAAGCTGAAAAAAGCGCAGGGGGGCTGTATATCCCTGACACTGCAAAGGAGAAGCCTCAAAAGGGAGAGGTGATCGCAGTTGGTCCTGGCAGGGTAACAGACGATGGCAAGCTGCAGAAGATTGAAGTTAAAGCAGGGGATGTTGTGCTTTTTGATAAGTACTCAGGTTCAAAAATAACAATGGACAATGTTGAATATCTCATTCTGAGAGAAGAAGACATACTGGGAATATTAGAGAAATAAGGAGGAGACAAAATGGCTAAACAACTATTATTTGATGAGGCAGCAAGACAATCTATTCTAAGGGGAGTCACCATCCTTTCTGATGCAGTTAAAGCAACCCTTGGGCCAAAAGGCAGAAATGCTATTCTGGACAAAAAATACGGAGCGCCTACAATTACAAAAGACGGTGTTACTGTAGCTAAAGAGATTGAATTAAAAGACCCATGGGAGAATATGGGAGCCCAGCTTGTAAGGGAGGTGGCAAGCAAGACTTCTGATGTAGCGGGCGACGGCACCACCACTGCCACAGTACTTGCCTACTCTATTTATAAAGAAGGGGTCAAGCATATTGTTGCAGGCGCAAACCCCATGGAGGTTAAAAGGGGTATAGAGAAGACTGTTGAATTTATTGTGAGTGAATTGAAAAAACTCAGCAAGACCGTTCAGGAGAAGAAGGAGATTGCACAGGTAGGGACAATCTCTGCAAACAATGACCCTGCAATCGGCGAGCTCATTGCTGATGCCATGGACAAGGTAGGCAAAAACGGCGTCATTACTGTTGAGGAAGCCAAGAGCATGCAGACAACGCTTGATGTTGTCGAGGGAATGCAGTTTGACCGCGGATATATCTCACCATATTTTATTACAAATCCTGACAGAATGGAGTGTATTCTTGAAGACGCAGTGATACTTATCAATGAGAAAAAGATCAGCTCCATGAAAGATCTTCTTCCAATACTTGAGCAGACTGCAAAGATGGGCAAACCTCTTCTTATTATTGCAGAAGAAGTGGAAGGGGAGGCGCTTGCTACACTCGTTGTTAACAAGCTCAGAGGGACACTTCAGGTATGCTCTGTGAAGGCTCCTGGTTTTGGAGAAAGAAGAAAGTCAATGCTTGAAGATATTGCAGTGCTTACAGGCGGTACAATGATATCTGAGGACATCGGCTTAAAACTTGAGAATATAAAGCTCTCTGACCTTGGAAGGGCACAGAAGATAACAGTTGACAAGGAAAACACAACCATTGTGGAGGGAGCCGGCGACATAGCAAAGATACAGGGCCGTATAAAACAGATTGAAGCCCAGATTAAAGAGACCACCTCTGACTATGACAGGGAGAAGCTCCAGGAAAGGCTTGCAAAGCTCAGCGGCGGTGTTGCCAGGATTAATGTTGGAGCGGCAACAGAGACAGAGATGAAGGAGAAAAAGGCAAGGGTTGAGGATGCACTGCATGCAACAAGGGCTGCTGTTGAAGAGGGAATAGTGCCGGGCGGCGGTGTTGCCCTTTTAAGGTGTATCCCTCTGCTTGGGCAGCTGAAACTTGAAAATCATGATCAGCAGGTTGGTGTGGATATTATAAAGAGGGCGTTGGAAGAGCCAATTAGACAGATTGTTGCAAACGCAGGACTGGAAGGCTCTGTGATTGTGGAGAAGATAAAGAATAATGATAGCAAGAACTTCGGATTTGATGCTCATTCTGAGAATTATGTTGACATGGTGCAGGCAGGCATTATTGACCCTACAAAGGTTACAAGATGCGCCCTGCAGAATGCATCATCTGTTGCAGCATTGATGCTTACAACAAGCGTAATGGTCACTGACATTCCTGAAGAAGATAAGGGGCCAAAGATGCCGGGCGGTATGGGCGGCATGGGCGGCGGTATGGAAGGAATGTATTAAAAACAGTCAGTAGTCGTTAGTCATCAGTCAATAAAAGAGGGGGCAAGAGAAATCGCGCCCCCTCTTTTTGTGCGCCCGGCACGGGCGCAAGCTTGGCGGTGAAAGTCCGCTACGGGGGTTGATAGCGCCAACCGTTAGCTAAAGGCAAGGGTGTCCATCGTGAGGTGGAATCTGAAGGAAGCCAGCGGCAAAGCTCCGGTCTGA
>JACQXF010000137.1 GCA_016208855.1 Nitrospirota bacterium
ATATTCTTTATCCGGTTTATTTTCTCGGAAGAAATTTCGTTCCCGCATATCACCATGCGGATAATTTAACAAATAGATACCCCCGGTGTCCAGTCAGAAATGTGGAACATGGTAAGTTTTAGAAAGGGGGGGCAGGGGGGATTTGAAGACTCGGATTGAATAATCTCGAAGCTGTCATGGAAGAAATATGGAAGAAATTAGAATTATAAAATCCCCCTTCATCCCCCTTTTTCAAAGGGGGAGACAGAAATTAATCCAAATGTTTACGCGAAGACCCTAATAATATTTCTTACGAAAGGAGGATGTATCATATGACAAAAGTAAAAGAGAAAAAAACAACAGAGAAGGCTTTAGAGCCTTATAGGCCGTCAAAATGGCTTGCTCCGGTAGAGGAGATGGACAGGCTGTTTGAAGATTTCTTTCGCAGGCCGTTTGGGAGTATGTGGTGGCCAAAGCTAAGGGCGCTTGGAGAAGAGATACAATTAGCCCCATCAGTGGATATCTATGAGGAGAGTGATGACATAGTGGTAAAAGGGGAGTTCCCCGGCATAAACAAAGAGGATATTGAGGTCAATCTTACTGACGGCACAATTACCATCTCCGGCGAGAAGAAAAAAGAGGAAAAAATAGAAAAGAAAAATTACTTTCATCTTGAACGTAGTTACGGGTCATTTAAACGCTCATTCAGCCTCCCTTCAGAGGTGCAGACAGACAAGGCAAAGGCCTCATTTAAAGACGGAGTGCTTGAGGTAAGAGTGCCAAAAACTGAAGAGGCAAAGAAGAAGCTGCAAAAAGTCACTATAGAGTAGCCCAAAATAGACTCAGAAACCAAAAAGCCTTCTTGTGGTGTTTATCTACGGGAGGCTTTTTTCTTTGCAGGTTTTGGCTTAGGCTTCTTTTTAACGCCCGGCTTGCTGGGAGAGGGCTTCTTCTTAACCGTCTTCTTTACTACCTTTTTAACTGCCTTCTTTACTGCTTTTTTAACTGCCTTCTTGGCAGGATGTTCTTCAAGTATAGCATTAAGCTCAAGGGCATTTTTAGGGGCATAGCCAAAGGCGTCATTATTGAAGTAAATATATACATCCTTATCCTCTTTCAGATATGCCTTTATCCGCTTTGCGTCCTTTTTTAACTGTTCAGTGGTGTAAGAGGTAGAATAGCCTCCCCCTTCTCCATGCCTGCGCATATATACAAAGTCAGCAGTTAAGGGCAGCTCATTAATAAACTCAGGCCAGTCAGACATGCACATAGCCATATTAGAAGATGAAAGAAGCTTGATAACCTTCTGATTAACCCAGCTCTTATGCCTGAACTCAAAGGCATGCCTTATAGGGTATGCCTTTAACATTGAAATAAAATTCTCAAGCACCTTAATATTTGCCTTTAAATTAGGCGGAAGCTGCCAGAGCACTACCTCAAGTTTTTCCAGAAGCGGGGCTGTGGTATTAAAAAAAGTTGATAGCGGAAGCTCCACATCCTTAAGTTTTTTTACATGGGTTATAAAACGGCTCCCCTTTACGGCAAATGAAAAGGCAGGCGGGGTCTCGTTATACCATTTTTCAAAGGCCTCTTTCTTCAGCAGCCTGTAGAATGTTACATTCAACTCAACAGAATCCAGCTTCTCTGCATAAAAAGAGAGCCAATTTTTCTGCGGGGCCTCTTCAGGATAAAGAACCCCCTTCCAAGCATCATACATAAATCCGCTGCAGCCTATTCTGTATTTCGCCATATTTTCAAATGCCTTTGCCTTATAAGAATCCTCAACTTAGGTATAAGTATACACAAAAATTTTAAAAATTAAAGAGGAAAATACTCATTACTGCATGAAATAGGATACGGGGGCTGAATGCCGAATAAAGTCAATTAGCGCCCCCTTTAAGCCATAGAATTCAGGAGTCAGTAGTCAGGAGTCAGTAGTCAGGAGTCAGTAGTCAGGAGTCAGAATTCAGCATGAATCTTTATTCTGGCTACTGTCTCCTGTGTTCTGTCATTTTATGAGGTAGTTAGCCTCCATATTCCATTAACTTTCTGTTATTACTCCGCCGCCTATAACTATCTCCCCATCATAAAAAACAGCACTCTGCCCCGGGGTGGGCGCCCATTGAGGGGTATCAAATTCTACCATGACCTCACCCTTATCTAAAGGCGTTACTGTTGCAGGCTCCTCTTTCATGGTAGAGCGTATCTTTACGTCTGCCTTTATAGTTTCTGATAGAGTCTCTATAGAGATATAGTTTAACCCCTTTACCTTAAAAGCTCTCTTCATAGCATCCTCTCTTCTGCCTACAATAAGGGTGTTTGTATCTCTTTTAATATCTACAACATAAAGCGGCTCTGATGACGCCACCCCGAGTCTTTTCCTCTGACCTATGGTATAAAGCGCAAGCCCGCTGTGCTCGCCTAAAACCTTGCCTTCTGTATTAACAACCGGCCCCGGGGTTAGGGGCTCATCAGCAGAATTTTTTATAAAATCAACATAATCCCCCTCGCCGACAAAGCATATCTCCTGACTTTCAGGCCGCATAGCATTTATAAGCCCGGCTTCCTTGGCAATTTCTCTGGTTTCATCTTTCTTTAACTCTCCGAGAGGAAAAATTGTCTTTGAAAGCTCCTCCTGCCTCATTACATAAAGGGCATAGGACTGGTCTTTTTTAGGGTCAACGCCTTTTAATAGTAACGAGTGACGAGTAACGAGTAACGAGTCTTTATTTTTTAACTTGTCACTCGTTACTGAAATCTCGTTACTGCCTTTAACTCTCGCATAATGCCCTGTTGCTATCATATCTGCGCCAAGTTCGCGGGCTTTTTTTAGAAGCAGGTCAAACTTTATGAACTTATTGCATAAGATGCACGGGTTAGGAGTTGTGCCGGAGAGATAGGAGCCGCAGAAGCTTTCAATTACATAAGTATAAAAAACATCGCGTACATCCTCTGTGTAATGCTCTATGCCAAGTTTCTTAGCAACTTCTTTTGCAATATTAATAGTCTCAACAGAGCAGCACACATTTGATTTTTTTATATCACGGGCATCCCATAATTCGTAGCTAAGCCCGATTACCTCAAAACCTTTTTTTTTAAGCAGATACGCGGCAACAGAAGAGTCAACCCCGCCGCTCATTGCGACTACAACTTTCACTTTAAAGCCCCTCTAAGCATCCCGCCGTGTTTTTTAAGAAGCCTCTCTGCCTGAGGCTGATTTAGCTTTTTCATCTTCATTAAGACAGCAGTCTTTGCATTGCCGCGGGCATCTTTTAGGAGCTTCTCTGCCTCATCTTCTTTTATGCCTGTTACCTGCATAATTATGCCTTTCGCCCTTGTCCATAGCTTCTTGTTTGATGGCCTTACATCAATCATAAGGTTTTGATAGGTCTTGCCAAACCTTACCATTGAAAGCGTAGAAATCATATTTAGTATGACCTTTGTGGCAGTACCGGCTTTTAGCCTTGTAGAGCCTGCAAGGATTTCAGGCCCTGTAACTGCATTTATAATGCCGTCAATAAAGGGGAGCTTTTGAACCTTATTAAATGTTATAAGCCATGTCTTTGCTCCTTGTTCTTTTGCCTTTTTTAGGGCAGATATTACAAAAGGCGTCTTCCCGCTTGCAGTTATGCCAATGACCATGTCTTTACTGCTGATTTTTTTACTTCTTATTGCCTTCATAGCTGATTGAATATTATCTTCTGCATTTTCAACAGATGTAAATACTGCCTTCTTGCCGCCTGCTATAATTGCCTGAAATTTAGTTGAAGGCATGCTAAATGTCGGCGGCACCTCTGCTGAGTCAAGCACTCCAAGCCGTCCGCTTGTCCCTGCGCCAATATAAAAAACCCTGCCTCCGCTTTTTATTGTCTCTGATGCGGCTATGACTGCCTTTTTAATGGATTTTTTCTCCTTAAGAATGCTCTTTAGCCCTTTAATCTCCTCGCCTATAAAAAGCTCTATGGCTTTTCCTGTGTCAATGGTATCAAGGTTTTTAGAACGCGGATTTCTTTCTTCTGTTATGGTTGCGGTCAAAGTATTTGCCTTCATGCTTAATCATACCACAAGAACTATCTCTTGAGTCTCATTTATCCATAATTCGCAACTAAGACCAGAAGCATCAGGACAGCATGATATTTGGGACTTATTTCAGGGTCTCGTCAATATTTTACCTGTACCCCTTGGCTATGGGTTATGGAAAATAGAATAGGGGTTGAAAAACTAAGGGCTTCAAGGATTGAGGGTTAGAGTCTGTCAATAATTAAGGACCACTTGTCTTTATGACTTTCGAGATCCTGTTGGGTAATCGAACAATGCAGGGATTTAGGATTCTTTGGTCTTATTCCGCCATGAGAGTCCAGCCAGCGCATATAATTGGCAATTAGAATATTTTGGACTTCTGCCCATGATCCCCGCCGTACTTCTCGGATGCGAGAACGAATACACAAACTAGGTGTGGAATCGGCAAAGGTTTCTTATCCCCAACATATTGCTTGTTTCCTTAATTGCCGTTAATTGGATGCTATTATTGTCTTTCATTTGATTTAGAATATTTATCCCACAATTGAGTAAATTCTATCCCCTGCTTTGTCCCTTGTCAAGCAAATCTCGGATAATGTGTGTATGTCTTTCCGTCTTATAGCAGCAAATCTACGATTTCAGCAAGGACATCTTTTAAGGAAGGCGCTTCTGCAGCAAATACTTTTCCATCAGGTAAATGCTTGTGTCCCGGCGTATCAAGCGGCGGTTTGTGCTTGGCATTATCATAGCGAAAAATTAATACTCCATCTTGCTTCTGATAATTAAAGGAGTAGTTGAGTTTCTCAATCTTATATCTGAGGTCAAGATACTCTGCAAAAATAAGCTTAGAGTCATTAGAAAAGGTTATAGAGCCTTTTATGATACCGATTTTCTCTGTTCTAAAATCAGTGCTTAGTTCAGAATCAATAATAAAATCTGTTTTTGAATACTCATCAATAATTTCCATCAGGCCTGAGAGGTATTCAGTTAGCAACATACTGGATTTCCTTCAGTTTAGTTATATCCTTGAGTATCCTTTCTCTTATTTTTAACTCTCCAGACCATGCAATATATTCGGGGTCGGTATTTTTCATATCTTCGGCAGTAAATCGGCTAAGAAATATTTCAGAAGAAATTTTATACTCTTCCTCAAACCTTGCAATTTGCTTCTCGGTCTTCTGAAGTCCTAATTCAAGTCTTTTTAATTCAGCATCAATTGCAGTTTTTATAATATCCAGTGCATCGTTGCTGGGATCGGATTTTATGTGCAATATTGTCATAATATTCTCCCCCCTTCACATTTGTTATATTGTATCTAAAGCTCCGATTTTCAGCAAATTTCTAAATTCCCTTTGCCTTATCTCCCGGCCACCTCACACCCTTTAAAGGACATCCTTCACACTTTGGTTTTGGCTTGCAGTAGTCTTTGCCAACCCCCACAATCAATGCATGGTATTCATTGA
Organism: Nitrospirota bacterium; assembly: GCA_016208855.1. GTDB lineage: Bacteria > Nitrospirota > Thermodesulfovibrionia > UBA6902 > DSMQ01 > JACQXF01. Next base: position 5,463 of record JACQXF010000137.1, read on the forward strand.
ATAGTTTTATATCAAGAGGAATATTTTTATGAAATAGTTCCTGAATTTCATGATATGTCGCCTTTTCTGAGATAAGATTATGCCTATGCAAGACCCGCTTTGTATAGGCATCCACAACAAAGACAGGTTTATTAAGGGCATAAAGAAGCATAGAGTCCGCTGTCTCAGGTCCTATGCCTTTTACTGCAAGAAGCTCTTTTCTCAGACTATCTGCGTCCTCTGCCTTCATTTTCTTCATGCTTCCTTTATAGTGATTCGCAAGAAAACCTAAGAATTCCTTAAGCCTCTTTGCCTTGATATTAAAATACCCGGCAGGCCTGATTAATGATGCGAGCTCCTTGTGCGGCATTTCATGAAGGGCTTTTGCATTAAGGACATTTTCTTTTTTCAGGTTATTTATTGCCCGCTCAACATTCCCCCAGTTTGTATTCTGTGTGAGTATTGCGCCCACTGCCACTTCAAAGGGGGTGTCTCCGGGCCACCAATGCTGAGGCCCAAAGGCAGAGAAGAGGGTGTTATAAATTTTAAGTAAAATTTCTTTTTGTGGTTCTGCTTTTTTTGCCATAATAACCCAAACTTATAGATCAAAGCGCATAGAACATCGGGGCTGAACGCCGAATAAAGTAACAACCCCCTTTATCCCCCTTTACTAAGCTTATCCTTACCCACATTTAGGGTCTGGATACAGGGGGTGAACGTAGTGAGGATGGATCAGATTTGGACATGAAAACTTTCCACATTTCAGTTATATCATCCAATCTCTGCAATCCAAGCCATAAGG
>JACQXF010000060.1 GCA_016208855.1 Nitrospirota bacterium
CTTTTATTCAATCCCGTTAAATTTTACCCTCAATAAACTCTGTATTTAAAAGAACAATGAATTGTCAGAAAAAATATTCCCCTATCAAATAAAACTCAATGTGGTTATGATGTGCTTTTTATATTTGCCGTGAATTGCTGTATTTGAAAATGCTTCATTGACTATCTTGCCTTTGATTTCTATAATTTACATAAATGTTATTATTAAGTCAGGTATAGGAAAGGAGTAATGCTATGCATGTAAAGGATATTCCACAAATTGAAAAACTGAGCATACCGGAAAAGATTCTTCTGGCCGAGGATCTGTGGGATAACATATCTTCTGAAGAATCTGCTATCCCAGTTCCCCAGAGCCATATAGCCGAGTTGAACAAACGGCTGGCAAAACATAAATCCGGCAGTGGAGAACTTCTATCTCTTGATGAACTTCGGGCAAGAATTGAATTGAGGAAATGACATATACTCTACGGTTTCTTCCAGAAGTTGAAGATGATATTATCAGCGGTTATATTTGGTATGAAGCGAAGTCCAGAGGGCTGGGTGAGGACTTTCTCCGTATGTTCTATGCTTCTGCAAATGAAATTACTCGGAATCCATTACTTTACCACAAAGTGTATCTGGACTTTTGCAGGCGGCTGCTCAGACGGTTCCCCTACGCCATTTATTTTACAGTAGAGAACAGTCAGATCATTGTATTCGGGCTTTTTCATTGTGCGCGTAATCCGCAGGCTGTAAATGCAATACTGCAAAATAGAGAAAAATAAATGCCCTTTAACTCAAAGATATGTAATCCGCTGGTTTGACCACTGAGACTCAGGCTACACCGCCTCTTCGCCTTTTTCTCTGGTGCGAATTCTTACAACATCAGTAAGTTCATAAATAAATATCTTACCGTCGCCTATCTCTCCTGTGTAGGCATTTTGCTGGATTATCTCAACTATCTCATCAAGCTTGTCATCTGTAACAGCTACCTCTATCTTTACCTTAGGCAGAAACCTTACCTCATAAGTTGAACCTTTATAGATTTCAATGTGTCCTTTCTGCCTGCCAAATCCCTTAACCTCAGTTACTGTCATGCCATGAATGCCTGCGCGTGTAAGGGCGTCCTTAACATCGTCGAGCTTAAAGTGTTTTATTACTGCCATAACCATTTTCATTTTTATCCCCCCGCGATATTTTTTTTCAATTGATCAAGTCTGATGTAACCCCTATGTATAATGTGCCATTTCGTTTACTGCAAAGAATATAGACAAAAAATCTTTTCATTTAAATAAACCGGATTCCGCTCAAAGGACTGCGGGAATGACGGTGATCGCTCCCACAATTCCCGGAAGCACCACAATTTAAAATTTAAAATTTATTGAGCTTGTCAGCTTACCAGCTTACATAAAGTCCTATTTTAGACAGATATGATATTGTATACTATTCCGTAATAATGGCAATAGAAAAACTCATACGAGATGCAGCTTCCGAGACCCCGGAGCCGGAGAGGGCGCTCAAGAATCTAAACCGCCTCTTTGATGCCTCTCCTGAATTTATTGAAAGACATATTATCTATCTTGAAAACATGGCGCGGCTTTTTTCCTATAGCCAGTTCCTCGCAGGATTCTGTACAACAAAACCTCAGTATCTTGAAGCAGCTTTCAACTCTACAGCAAAACACTTTGATAAAAAAGAGTTTTTTTCTGAACAGTCCCTATTGCAGGCTGGGGATAAGAAAGATGCAATGAGGCTTCTTAGAGAAATAAAAAAGGCTTATCTTTTGAGGATCACGCTTAGAGATATTACGGGACTGACTACGCTTCAAGAGTGCATGAGAGAGTTAAGCGATCTTGCAGATGCAGTAACAGAGGCAGGGCTTAATATTTCATATTCATTATTAAGAGAGAGGTTTGGAGATATAGAAGATAATGCGTTTTCTGTTATAGCCTTGGGTAAGCTTGGCGCAGGAGATCTCAACTATAGTTCAGATATAGATATACTCTCTGTCTACCGTTCAGAGGACAGATTATCCTCAGGCATTCTTTTGCCTTCAGGTGTAAGAAGCCATAGGATTAGCGCTCATGAGTATTTTTGTAAATTAACAGAAACCTTGACCGCTCTTCTTCATACCCAGACAGAAGACGGCATTGCCTACAGGGTTGACTTGAGGCTAAGGCCAAACGGACAGAAGGGGGATATCTCTTTGCCGCTTAGTTCATATCTCTCTTATTATGAGTCATGGGGCAAGACATGGGAGAGGATGGCGCTTATACGCGCCAGACATATTGCAGGAGACAGAGAGCTTGGGGAGGCATTTCTTCAGGGCATTGAGCCTTTTGTATGGAAGAGGTCAATGGATATGAACGACATAGGCGAGATACGGGAGCTTAAGAAGAAGATAGACACAATCTATGATGCAAATGACATAAAAAGGGGATACGGCGGCATCAGGGAGATAGAATTCTTTGTGCAGACCTTTCAGCTTCTTTACGCCGGAGAATTAAAGAGCCTCAGAACCCCTAAGCTCTCAGAGGCGCTTGGCGTATTGCTAAAAGAGGGATTTCTATCAGATGCAGATGTTCATATACTTTCTGATGGCTACCTGTTTCTGCGCAGAATTGAGCATATATTGCAGATGAAGGATGACCTTCAAACCCACAGCCTTCCTTCAAAACAGCCGGAGCTTGAAGCCCTTGCAAAGAAGGCAGGCTTTGAGACAGAGAGAGAGTTCACATCAGAACTCAGGCTTAAGAGGCTTAAGGTGAGGGATATGTATAACTCGCTTCTTGGGGAGCCGGATGTCAGGCATGAGACCGAGATATTCTTTGAGGAGGATATCCCTGATTCAATAATAGTTGACTATCTTTCATTTAAGAAATTTAAAAACTTAGACAGCGCGCTTAAAAATATAAATGCCCTTCGTGAACAGATATCGTTTGGCAAAACCATAAGGGAAAGAACGCTTCTTACAAAGGCAGTTAACCTATTTCTCTCAGAGATAATGGGCTATGAAAATAAAGACAGGGGGTTAAGGGTTTTTACGGGCTTTCTGGAGAAGATCAGCACGCATGAGTCTTATTTAGACCTGCTCTCAAAGAGAAGCGATACAAGGGGCATACTTATTAATACATTTGTAAGCAGCTCTTATCTGACGCGCTCTCTCTTGTCGCTGGAAAACCTTGAAGGCATTTTTGAGTATCCTGATATAAGGATGGACTATTCATCTGTAAGGGAGAGGCTCGTTAATACCCTTAAATACAATCCTGACCCAATGAATGCAATAAGGGAATTCAGGATTATAGAGGAGCTGAAGGCAGGCTTATTGTTTCTGAAAAACTTTTATGATATTGACGGGCTTACAATGACTTTAAGCATGCTTGCCTCTACTATTGCAAGGGCTGCGCTTAGGTATATGTCAGCAGACAAGGGATTTGGTGTTATAGCATTTGGGAGATTTGGCGCAAAGGGGTTAAATATCGGTTCTGACCTTGACCTTGTATTTGTAAGCAAAGAGGTTAACGAACATTTTATACGCACTGCTGAGGAGTTTTTTAAATTTTTTACAGAATATTTGGCAAAGGGAATTATATACCGTGTTGATATGAGGCTAAGGCCTGACGGTGTTAAAGGACTGCTGATAAATAATCTTGAAGGATACAAGAGTTATTATCTTAAGTCAGCTCATATGTGGGAGATTCAGGCGCTTCTAAGAGCAAGGCCTGTTGCAGGGGAGGGCAGCTTGCTAAGGGCATTTTATCATTTAAAGAGGCAGATACTTATAGAGAGAGGAAAAGAGATTAACGCAGCTTATATAAGGGATATGCGAAGCAGGATACTGCACGAATTATCTAAAGACAGCATAGGCTATGACATCAAACGCGGCATGGGAGGAATAGGGGAGATAGAGTTTCTTTTAGAATACTTGCAGATGAAGCACGCAGCCGCGCTGCCTATTTTAATTACACATAATACCGCTGTCGCCCTAAAAAGGCTTATGCGTTATGGCATTGTCAGCAAAGACACAGGAGAGTTTCTGCTTCATGCCTATAAATTTTTAAGAACAATTGAGACATTTCTTAGGTTTAATGAAGAGGATGTGCTTAAAACAGACTCTGAGACAGCAGATGTCATTATGAGATTTTTAGGCTTGAAATCAAGACAGGAGCTTATAAACCAGATAGAGTATAAAAGAAATAAGACAGTGAGCATTGTAAATGGCCTTTATGAATAGACTGCTCTTTTTTTAATCCCCTAAACTGGTATAATTATTAGCTATGATAATACACAGGTCTATATTCCGGGAGCTATTCATAAATTTCCTCCTGGTAATCTCATTTCTCTCCTTTGTGCTCTTTATGGAGAAGTTTGTGAGGTTAACGAGGCTTATCATGGGCAAAGGGGTAGAATTTACGGATATTCTGAAGGTATTCTTGTTTTTACAGCCCTCTATTCTGCTTCTCTCTGTGCCTATGGCTATACTTATTGCTGTTTTTTTGACTTACGGAAGGATGAACTCAGACAATGAGATAACAGCCATGAAAAGCAGCGGAATGAGCTTCTGGACTATCTCTAAGCCCGCTGTTATCCTTTCAGTTTCATGCTTTGTTGCGCTGCTCTCTGTTAGCCTTTATATCTCCCCAAAGAGCATGAGGGCATTCAAACATACCTTATATCAGGTAATTGTGAAAAAAGCCACTATGGCCATTGAAGAGGAGACATTTTCAACCGTATTTAAAAAGACTGTTCTCTTCATCAAGAATATGCCTTCAAGGGACAGGTTTGAAGGCATATTTGTTTATGCCGAGCCTGACTCGTCAAATAAAAAACCTGTTGTGATAAATGCAAGGAGCGGAGAGATACTTACATATCCTGAGGAAGGTTTAATAGAGCTCAATATGAAGAATGGACTTTTCCATATGGTTACAAGCAAAGGTTCCTCAGAGATTACCTTTATGGAGTATACCCTGATTCTTACATCAACTATAGAGCAGCAAAGAGAGAGAAAGCTTGATGAGATTAACTCTGTTGCCTTATGGAAAGGTAAAGGTGGAAATGCACGCTGGCAGGCAGAAATAAATAAAAGGCTGGCAATACCATTTGCCTGTATTATATTTGGCATACTTGGTCCTGCGCTCGCATCAAAGACAGGCAAGACAGGCCGTGTTGGAGGGTTTTTCTTCAGTCTCTCAGTGATCATGGTTTACTATTTTCTCCTCATAATGGGGGAGGGCGTTGCCAAGACAGGAAAACTGCCTCCATTTCTTGGGATATGGATGCCGAATTTGATATTTGGCGCAGTCGCCGCAATATCATTTTATATGGTATACACCGAAGGAGGCATTTTTACCAGAAGGTCAGGGGTAAAAGGTTAGGCCTATGAAGATACTCTCAAAATATTTTTTAAAAGAATTTCTGAAGTTTTTCTTTATTATTTTATTTGTAGTAATAACAATCTTATTAATTGCAGAATTTTTTGATAAGACAGATGAGTTCTATGCCAAAAAGCCGCCGGTTTACATAATAGTTCAGTATCTCCTCCTGCATATCCCAAGATTTATAATATTAGCCTCGCCTGCTGCCTCTTTGCTGGCTACGCTGCTTACAATAGGGGTAGCTTCAAAGTGGAGGGAGACGGTTGTGATACGGGCATCGGGAGGCAGTATAAAAAGAATCTTTTCATTTTTTCTTATAACAGGCGCCTTCATTTCTTTATCTGTTCTTCTTATTGGCGAAACCATTGCACCTAATGCAATGAGCAAGGCGTTGTGGATTAAAAATACAAAGATACTGAAGCGGCAGCCAAAGATCGCATACAGGGAAGGCGCGCTATGGCTTAAAGGTCTTGACGGCAGCCTGATTCGTATAAAAGATTTTATAACCGATGAAAATACGGTATTAGGAGTCAGCATATTTAATTTTGATCCGTCTTTTGAGCTGATACAAAGGATAGAGGCTGACTCTGCAGAATGGAGTGATAATAAATGGGTGCTTAAGGCTGTAACCGTATTTGATTTCGGAAGCGGCGTTATGACAAAGAACGCATCTATAATATCAGGCGCTATTGAGGAGCCTAAGATATTTAAGGATGAGATGAAAAAGCCTGAGGAGATGAATTTTTTGGAGCTTTATACATATTCAAGAAGGCTTGAAAAGGCAGGGTTTAAGAACCTGAGATATATTGTGGAGTTGTCAGGAAAGCTATCCTATCCAATGGTGAACTTTATTATGGTTCTTTTTGGGGTGGCGCTTTCATTAAACAGCAAACTCGGCGGAGGCATAAAGGCTGCCGGCGCAGGACTCGGGGTAAGCCTTTTGTACTGGCTTATTTACTCTGTCAGCATATCATTTGGCAACACAGGTTTTATTCCGCCGTGGTTTGCCTCATGGCTGTCTCCGCTTGCCTTTGGTGTCGCAGGAGGATATATGTATTTAAGGGCTCACGAATAGCAAGCTAAAAAACCACAATACCCCATGGCGAGCCGGAGTAAGAGCTTTCAGTGGGGCCGCTTAGTTTGATAGTTGCCTCAACCTTATTATCTGCAGCGTTAATAACTGAAACGCTTATGCCGCCGTGATTTGCCACATAGACTTTCTTATTCACAGCATTAAAAGCTATGCCTACCGGTTCCTTATCAACATTTACTGTATCTATGACTTTATTGCTCTTGGTATCAATTACCGAGACAGAATGTCCTATTCTGTTTGTTACATAAGCCCTGCTGTTGGCAGGGTCAACAGCTACATACCACGGCTCCTTGCCGACTTTTATATTATCTATTACCTTGTTTGCCTGTGAATCTATGACAATGAGCGTGCCTTCTCCGTGATTGGCTATATAAACTCTCTGCTTGCCTGCATCTACCCCTACGCCAAGCGGGGTGCTGCTGACCTTTATAGTGTCTATTACCTTGTTTGTTGTTATATCAATAACTGAGACTGTCTGGTCGCCTGAGTTGCTTACAAAGAGTTTATTCCCAACGATTCCCATTCCAAAAGGGCCGCTTCCGACTTTAACCTTTTCTATTACGGTATTTTTTGATAAGTCAATTACAGAGATAGTCTGGCTTTTGTCCTCTGTGTCGCCTGCATATGCAGTCTTGCCGTTTGGATGAAGGATGACAGGCATTGGACCGTTTCCTATCTTTATTTTTCCAACCTCTGAGTTGCTCTGTATGTCAATTACCGAGATGGTGCTGTCTGCCGGGCTTGAATTAACAACGTATAACTTTTTTGCAGCAGGGTCAATGGCCATATTTGCAGGCCATACGCCGACCCTGAAGGTCATTACTATAGTATTTTTTGTTGTATCAATAACAGAGACCGTATTGTTTCCTGCATTGGCTACATAGACGCGATTCTCAGCTCTGACTCTTGTTACAATGAGCGGTAGAACTATCAGGCTTGATACGATAAATAATAAAATGTTCTTTACTTTCATTTCTTTCTCCCTTCCATTTGCTAAAAGTTCTTGTATTAAAAAATGTTAATGCCTCGGTTGTCAAGAGAAATCTTACCTAAATTTAGCGATTCATATGAGGCATAGTCATTTAGGTTCTTCCGACATTTCTGTGGGTATATAATTAGAGTCTGTTTATAAACTCAACATTAAGACATCATTCCCGGAAGAACCGTCATTTTAAAAAACGTGTGGCAACACATTTAAACAGACAATTATTTTTATTGATGAGTCCTTGATAAACCTATACGGTGAATCAAAAAAATAATTGCCTCCTGATAAATACTGTTGCGTTACACGGTTTTTTAAATGACTATGCCTCATATCATGGCAATAAAAGCGCTCAACTTGGATTTTATAACCTGTCAAGCCTCTTTAAACCTGCATCAAGCGCGGCCTTTACTGCTTTTCTGTACTCTTCATTTGTAATCATTCTGTCAATGGGAGGAAGCGAGACTGCCTTATAGCATGGATAGTATTGAGCCATTATATTTGTATATGTATTTGGGGATATCTCTTCTGTGATAAATTTTATTATCTCCTCAGTGCCGGCTAACCCTTCAGGAAGTACGAGATGCCTTACGAGTAAGCCCCTTAATGCAACTCCGCGGTCATCAATAATCAAATCCCCAACCTGCCTGTGCATCTCCTTTATAGCAGCCTTTGCTGTCTGAGGATAGTCCTTTGCCCTGGAATATTTCAGTGCAGCATCAGGGTCGGAGTATTTGAAATCTGGCATGTAAATATCAATAATCCCGTCAAGGATTTTCAATGCCTCTAATGATTCATATCCGCCGCAGTTATAGACTATAGGGATATTTAATCCTTTATCTATTGCAATCTCAAGCGCCTTTAGTATCATAGGGACCTGATGGGTAGGGGTTACGAGATTAATATTATGGCAGCCGTAATTCTGTAAGGTAATCATTATGCCGGCAAGTTCTTCAAACAAGATAATGCTTCCTTCACCAAGGTGGCTTATAGTCCAATTCTGACAGAACAGGCAGCCAAGGTTACAGTGCGTAAAAAATATTGTGCCTGAGCCGTGCGAGCCTACAAGGGGTCTTTCTTCTCCAAAGTGCGGGTTATAGCTTGATACAAATGGTTTGTCTCCGGTTTTACAGAACCCTAATTTACCGGCTGTCCTGTCAATCCTGCAATTGCGCGGGCAGAGGGTGCAGCTTTTAAGTATCTCCTCAGCGCTTCTTATCTTCCCCTTAAGCGTTTTTCGTGAAAGTTTCAGATAGGCAGCTATGAAGCCTTTAGTTTTCTCTTTGTCCATTCAATTAAACCGCCTGCAGAGATTAGCTCCTGCATGAATGGAGGGATTGGTTTTGCGGAATACTGTTCATTCCTGGTCAAATTTTTTATTATGCCTTTATCTCCGTCTATCTCTATTTCATCTTTCTCTCTGATTTTTTCTGACGCCTCTTCTGACTCAAATATCGGGAGCCCTATATTAAACGCATTTCTGTAGAATATCCTTGCAAAACTCTTTGCGACAACGGCCTGCAGTCCTGCTGCCTTTATGGCAATAGGCGCATGCTCTCTTGAAGAGCCGCAGCCGAAATTGCTGCCTGCAATGATAATATCTCCTTTGCCTGCCTTTGCCGGAAAGTCTTTGTCCGCGTCCTCCATTACATGCTTTGCTAATTCCTTAGGGTCTGAGGTGTTAAGATAGCGCGCCGGTATTATTGCATCAGTGTCAATATTGTCTCCGAATCTCCAGACTTTTCCTTTTATAATCATTTCAATTCCTCCGGTGTGGCGATTCTTCCAAGCACTGCTGAAGCTGCTGCTATTGCAGGGTTTGAGAGATAAACCTCGCTTTCAGGATGCCCCATTCTGCCTACGAAGTTTCTATTTGTTGTTGCAATTGCCCTTTCACCTTTTGCGAGTATCCCCATGTGCCCGCCAAGGCAGGGGCCGCAGGTTGGGGTAGATACGACTGCCTCTGCGTCAATAAATATATCAAACAGTCCCTCTTTCATTGCCTGTTTATAGACCTTTTGTGTGGCTGGAAAGACTATCATCCTTACATTTGGATTTACCTTTCTTCCCCTTATTACCTCTGCCGCTTCTCTTAAGTCTTCTATCCTGCCGTTTGTACATGAACCTATAACAACCTGATCTATTGTAATCTCAAAGAGTTCTGCTGCGGGCTTTGTATTTGACGGCAGATGCGGGCAGGCCACAGTGGGAGGTATCTTGGAGCAGTCGTATTCTCTTGTCTCAACATAGCGCGCATCTTTATCAGTAGTGTAAAATTTATAAGGCCTTTTTGCCCTGCCTTTTACATAGTCTTCTGTTATTTTGTCAGGCACTATAATACCGCTTTTACCTCCTGCCTCTATCGCCATATTGCACATGGTAAGCCTTCCGTGCATAGGAAGCGTCTGTATAGTTTCTCCTTCAAATTCCATCGCCCTGTAGAGGGCTCCGTCAACGCCTATATCTCCTATTGTGTGAAGTATAAGGTCTTTCCCGCTGACCCATTTATTGAGTTTCCCGTAATAGATAAACTTCATAGACTCAGGCACTTTAAACCAGCACTCGCCTGTAGCCATTGCAGATGCAACATCAGTAGAGCCTACGCCCGTTGCAAACGCACCGAGTCCGCCATAAGTGCAGGTATGGCTGTCAGCGCCTATAATAAGGTCTCCGGGGACTACAAGCCCTTCTTCAGGAAGTAGGGCATGCTCAATGCCCATTCTTCCAACCTCAAAATAAAGGCTCAGGTCATGCTCCCTTGAGAATTCCCTCAGCGCTTTGCACTGTTCAGCAGACTTAATGTCTTTTTGAGGCGCGAAATGGTCGGGGATAAGGGCAATCCTGCCTTTATCAAAGACGTCCTTTGCGCCTGTCTTTTTAAACTCTGTAATCGCTATCGGCGCTGTTATATCATTTGCAAGGACGAGATCCACCTTTGCATTTATTAAGTCGCCTGGTGACACCTCTTTCCTGTTACAATGTGCAGCGAGTATTTTCTCTGTAATCGTCACGCTTCCTCCAAAAAATTAAGTGTACAGTATTAATGCTACAAAATAATATTCAGGGTCTTCGCGTAAGAGTGTAGGTAAGAATGACCCGTGAATTGACCATAGAATAGCATAAAATAAGGTGGAAAAGAAGTTTTGAATGAGTGAAAAAATCTGTATGATAATGGAATGGGAAAAAAGAGGAAACTGCTGGA
>JACQXF010000061.1 GCA_016208855.1 Nitrospirota bacterium
AGTGAGGTATGGAAGATTTTAGGTGCGGTAAAAACCGAGTTTGAAAGGTTTGGCACTGTATTAAAGAAAGCGCAAGAAAAGATAAAGGAAGCAGACGATGAAATTGATAAGCTTGTCGGTGTTAGGACGAGGCAAATTCAGCGGAAGCTTAAAAACATACAAGAGCTCCCATCACAGGAATCCATATTGTATATACCCGATGAAATCTCTGAAAGTGAAGAAACAGATGATGCTAACGGATAACTGGGAGTAGGCAATGAGATATGAATAGAACAATTTCAAAAAACACAGAAAAACTAAAAAACCTCTGGGGCGGGTTCAGGGCTTCAAGGGTGCTTCTGACTGCTAATAATTATCGTATATTTGACTATCTCATAAGACCTGCCTCAGCAGCATCTCTTTCAAAGAAACTAAGAACAGACTTAAGGGCAACTGGGATGCTTCTTGATGCGCTCACAGGGCTTGGCATTATAAAGAAACAAGGCAGTAAATATTTAAACTCTCCATTGGCTTCTGAATTTTTAGTAAGCGGCAAGCCTTATTATCAAGGCGATATCATAAGGCATGCTGACACAATGTGGAAGAACTGGTCAGCCCTTGATAAAGCCATAAAAACAGGCAAGCCCTGCCGTGAAGCGCGCAATCATGAGTCATTCATATTGGGCATGCATAATTTATCAGTGCTAAAGGCAAAGGATGTTTTAAAGAAAATTGGCTTAATAGGAGCTAAAAAGGCATTAGACCTTGGCGGAGGGCCCGGGACTTATTCTATGGAGATGGCTAAGAAAGGCATATTCGTAACGCTTTTTGACAGACCTGAGACTATAGAAATAGCAAAAAAAGCAATAGAGAAGGCTAAAGTAAAAGGCATAAATTTTATTGAAGGGAATTTTCTTGAGGATGACATAGGCAGAGGCTATGACCTTATACTTATAAGTCAGGTGCTGCATTCCTACTCGGACAGAGAAAATCTGATGCTGCTTAGAAAATGCAAAAAGGCATTAAATAAATCCGGACGGATAGTCATTCAAGAGTTTAAAATTTCCAAAGATATGACATATCCGCCTCAGAGCGCCTTGTTTTCTGTGAATATGCTTGTTAACACCGATGCCGGCAGGTGCTACAGTCCTGAAGAAATAAAAGGCTGGCTCAAAAAAATCAGGATGAAGAAAATAACAGAGAAGTTAGTTGATGATTCGGTTTTGATTGAGGGGCTGGGCTGATTCTTTGAGATTCCGTTGAATGGATAGCGAGCGTACCTGCCTGTCGGCAGACAGGTTCCCTGCAGCTTGCTACAGGGAATATCAAAATAATCCCGCACATTAAACTGCTGTTGTAATAATATCAAACAATCGCTTGACAGATAATCATACCTATGATAGCATAATGTCATTAATGGGAGGGCTGCGATGAGCATATATGAGAAGATAGGGCATCGGATTAAATTGCTTAGGGAAAAGACCGGGATGAGTCAGGATGCGCTGTCACAAAAAATGGGCATATCGCGCCCTGCTGTTTCCCAAATAGAGAGCGGCGAGCGGAAAATCTCTGCTGAGGAACTGCAAAAGCTTTCTCGTATTTTCCATGTCTCAGCGGACGATTTGTTGAATCCGGCAAAAGAGCCTGAGGTGCATTTGCATAAAGGCAAGGAAGGGAAAACGGCTAAACCGCAAATGCGAATCAGCGTGCCGCAGAAGAATCTCCAGAAATTCAAGGAAGTTCTGTTGTACATCCTGAACAAGGTCGGGGCGAAAGAGAACATCGGCGAAACCGTTATCTATAAGATCCTCTATTTTATAGACTTTGATTTTTATGAAAAATATGAGGAGCAGATGACCGGCGCCACTTACATCAAAAACAAATACGGCCCCACGCCTGTAGAGTTTGTCAAAATCATAGAGAAAATGATTGAAGGCAAAGAGATAGAGAAGGTCAAAAGCGAATACTTCAATTTTCCTCAGACCAAGTATCTGCCTTGCCGGAAGCCTGACCTGACGAAATTGAAGGCAAACGAGATTGAGGTGATAGACGATGTTCTGAACCGGCTTTCGGATATGAATGCGAGCCAGATAAGCGTCTATTCCCATAATGATGTTCCATGGGTGACAACAGCGGATGGTGATGCTATTGAATACGAATCCGTCTTTTACCGCACTCCGCCTTATTCTGTGCGGGCATATGCTGAAGATAACGAATGAGCGGAGAATTTTACAGCCGCTTCATTGGGACGCTGTTTAAGAAGATATCCCATGTCCCGGAATTTGAAAAGGACATGAAGAGGCTTAAGCGGTTTTCATCGCTTGCAGAGGATTTGCAGATGTTTATAAAAGTTGCTCTCAACGCCTTTCACAAGCAAAATATTGACAGCAGGGCAATCTTTCACATATCTAATCTTGGCATCCATTCGCCAAAAATCTACAAAGCCAAGAAATTCGCCTGCAAGTCGCTCAAAGGAAAAGGCGCGCAATCGGGGATAAGGGTCATCTATGCGTATCACGAGGAAGACGACTGGATAGAGTTAATAGAGATTTATTATAAAGGGGATAAGGAGAATGAGGATAGGCAGAGGATATTGAAATATTACGGCAAATAAAAACAGCCCTCAGCTGGCCGAAGGCTCGTAGAGAAGCGGGGATTATCAGGGCAATGCGTTATAATTATTCCATTGAATAGAATACAGGTAGAATTTATGAATAGAAATTTATAAAAAAGCAACAACAGTATGGAACTTGTACCGCTTGAGGCGTGCAAGATACTTAACATTCAATTTACAACGGCAATCCACTTTTTAATAAACATCGCAGAAGAGGGGAAAATTGACAAAGGGATGGCAATCGTAAAACTCGAAAAATTATCTTTGTATGGACGATACAACAAAAGGATAATAGATGATGCCGCAAAAAGGCTGAAAGGAGGCAAATAATGTCGGTAATAAGTTTAAGGCTTAAAGACAGGGAGATAAAGAGAATCAACGAACTATCCAAAATGGGGCATAAGGATAAGTCCGCAGTTGCAAGAGAACTGATAGACTACGGTTGGGAATTTCTAATGCTCAAACTTTACAGAGAGGGTAAGATGTCATTGAGCGCTTTATCTGAAAAATTAGAACTTTCGGTAAGCGAGACAATAGACTTATTGTCAGAATTCGGCGTTGAATCTCGCTATAGAAAAAGCCAACTGGAATACGAACGATATGCTGTTCTTGCTGTTTCCTCTATCTATGGCATAGACATTCTGAAAGATAATGTCGTAGAATGCCGCAAGCGGCTTTTTGGCATCTTTGACCAAAAATACACCAGCCTTTTCAAAAAAAGGGCAAAGGAAGAATGCCGAAATGCCGTCAAATATATACTTAAACGGAATATAATCTGGGGCGATGCCCTTACACTGAAGACGGTGGGCGACAACCAGCAGCCGATAGTGTTTCCCGAGTGGTCACCAGCAAGGGGAAGCTTTTTCAAGCGGAGGGATTTTGCTTTCCATGAATTGCTCCCAGAGAAAAAAGAGAGAGCGATGCCTCTTTTTTCTAAAATAGACAAGCCGCTTTATTCTGATCTCGGAGGTGAAGTATTTATCCCAAACGGTTCTCTTTATCTGAGGATTAAATCAACCTATGCGGCAGACATTAAAAACCATTCTGTCCTTGCGCCAAGCGGCGGAAAGTCATATTGAAAAGATTATTTCAGGAGTGTATAAAATAAGGAATAATAACCATGTTCACTCAATCTGAAGCAGATGATTTATTTGCAATAGACCGGAGGGGAAGGAATAAATGAAGGCTGTAATTAGTGCAGAGTATAAAACCTTTTTTAAAGAGATAAAAGAGCGTATATATAAAGCCCAATATGACGCCCTCAAAGCCGTAAACAAGGAGCTTATAAATCTCTATTGGGATATTGGGAAATCAATAGTTGCAAAGCAGGAAAAGCTTGGCTGGGGCAAGGCGATTGTTGAGACTCTGGCAAAAGACCTGCAAAAAGAGTTCCCGGGGATACAGGGATTTTCGAGCGCAAATCTCTGGAGAATGCGAAATTTCTATCTCACCTACTGGTCAAATGAAAAACTCGCACCAATGGTGCGAGAAATCAGCTGGACTAAGAATATTATGATTATGGAGCGTTGCAAGGACGACATCCGGCGTGAGTTTTATCTCAAAATCACAAAAAAGTTCGGTTGGACAAAAGATGTCCTTATTAACCAACTCGAAGCCGGAGCCTTCGAACGGTACATGGTAAATCAAACAAACTTCGACAAAGCAGTGCCGGAAAAATACCGGCATCAGGCAAAGCTGGCGGTTAAGGATGAATACTTATTTGATTTCTTGGAACTCGGCGTGGAGCTCTCCGAAAAGGAGCTTGAACTGGCTCTCCTTGAAAATGTGAGAAAATTTCTCATAGAGATGGGCGGCTATTTTGCATTTGTGGGTAATCAATACCGGCTGGAGATAGACGGAGAGGAGTTTTTTATTGATTTGCTGTTGTATCACCGCCAACTGCACTGCCTTGTTGCAATAGAGTTAAAAATAGGAGCGTTCAAGCCAGAATATGCTGGCAAAATGCAGTTTTATCTTTCCGCTCTGAACGATAGGGTGAAACTTCCTGACGAGAATCCTTCCATCGGCATTATTTTATGCAAAGGCAAAAGCCGGACAATTGTTGAGTATGCACTAAGGGACACGAAAAAACCGATAGGCATATCAACATACAAACTGACAGAGAAACTGCCTCGTGAACTCAAAAAATATCTGCCGTCTCCTGAAGAGATGATAGAAAGAATAAAGCATCTAAAATGAAATATGTTCAGAACTTCCGGCAATGATAAAAGAGACGCCTCTTTTTATCTGCGATTGTGTCAACCTATGCGGCAGGCATTAAAAACTATTCTGCCCTTTTGGGCTGTATTTATGATTGCAATATTTGGGCTAAATAATGTATCCTTGCAGTAAGGAGGTAAGGAAATATGCTTGCGAAGAAGACATCCAAAAATCAGCTAACCCTGCCCAAAGAGGTTGTCAAAGAATTCCCGGATACAGACTATTTTGATGTTATGGTCAAGGAAAGAAGGATAATTCTTATGCCGGTCAGGATAACCCCTGCTGATGCGGCGCTTGAAGGCATAAGGGACAAACTGAAAAAACTTGGCGTTACCGAAGATGTTGTTGACGAGGCAGTCAAATGGGCAAGAAAGAAAAAGCGGCAGTCAAGATAGTCCTTGATACTAATATTCTCATATCATCTCTGCTGTTTAAAGGCGAACTTGCAAAAGTCGTAGACCTTTGGAAAAAAGGCAAGATTATCTCTGTTTTCTCCAAAAATACCTTTGACGAGTTTAAGACCGTTCTTGAATATCCGAAATTTTCCCTGACAGCGCAGGAAATGAAGGTGATTATTGAGGAAGAAGTTCTGCCTTTTTTTGAAGTAATTGAAGTTGCGGATAAAATCAAAGGAATATGCAGGGATGCCGATGATGATAAATTTATTGCCTGTGCCGTATCTGCATCAGCGGATTTTATTATTACAGGAGACAAGGATTTACTGGATATGGGCAGATACAAGTCTGTCAAGATTTTAAGCGCTTCGGAATTTTTAAGGATGTTTAAAAGTGAGCAAGATATGAAAACGTGACTGTTCTCTTTTCCTGCGACAAGAAGGCTGTTGCAATATTGGAAGACAGAAAAAAGGAATATAATAACTCTATGACAATCCGTGAGCAGACAGAGGAGATAGAGAAGCAGACCCTTAACCCTAAGGCATGCCTTAGCTCACAAAGTAAAGGCAGGCAGAAGCCTGAGACAGAGGGCGAGATAAGGACGTGCTTTCAGCGCGACAGGGATAGGATTATCCATTCAAAGTCATTCAGAAGGCTTAAACATAAGACTCAGGTGTTTCTTGCGCCAAAAGGAGACCATTATAGGACACGCCTTACGCATACTCTTGAGGTCTCGCAGATTGCAAGAACCATTGCAAGGGCACTTAGGCTTAATGAAGACTTAACTGAGGCAATTGCCCTGGGGCATGACCTCGGACACACACCGTTTGGCCATGCAGGAGAAGATGTCCTAAGGGAGATCCGCCCCAATGGATTTAACCATTACGAGCAGAGCCTGAGGGTTGTAGATATACTTGAGAAGAACGGGCAGGGGCTTAATCTTACATATGAGGTTAGAAATGGAATCTTAAGGCATTCAAAGGGCAGGGGCGAGGTCTTCTCAGGTGTGACTGATACGCTTGAGGGGCAGGTTGTCAGGGCATCTGACATTATTGCCTATGTCAATCATGACCTTGATGATGCAATGAGGGCAGGCGTAGTCAAAAAGTCTAATATCCCTTCTGAATTTTTCAAAATTGGCGGAGATTCTTCAAAGAGGATAGACACAATGGTTAAGGATGTCATATATACATCTTTAGACACCGCTCTGAAGGAAATCAAGATGAGCAAAGAAATAAAGAATGCAACCTATTCCTTAAGGGAGTTTCTCTATGAAAATGTCTATGAGGGAGGCGTGACAAAAGAGGAGTTTAAAAAGGCAAAAAAGATACTCTCAGATCTTTATAGCTATTATCTCCAGCATGTGGACGAGGTCTTTAAAGAAATTCCTAAAGAGGTTCTTGCTGACAAAGAACAGAGGGTCTGCGATTTCATAGCAGGTATGACTGACAGGTTTGCCATCATGACTTATGAAAGGCTTTTCCTGCCGCAGCCCTGGATGGTTATATAGGGTTTAGAATAAATGCCCTGCAGCATAGACCGCAGGGCATTTATTCGGGATGTAACAAATTACAAAGCCGTTGATTCTCTCTGCTTCATCTTTTCTGGAAGTTTCACAAAGACCTCAACAAGCCCTTTCACTCCTATAGATGATATGATGTTATACATCATTGCCAGATAAGCTGCCACTATAAGGCTGCCAAAGAATGCTGCGGCTATCATCTCAGACTGAAATGTCGTATCCCCTGGATATACCGTCCTTCTTAGCATGCCGTCCATTCCCGCAAAGCCCATTACTGCTGACATGCCGATTCCACCTATGAGATGAGCCCAGAAATGAAAGTTTGTGAGTGCATTGCTTTTAAGCTTTACGTCATTTGTAAGCATTGGGAATAGCGCATATACGGCTGCATACAGTGTCATACCAAGCCCCACCAGAAGCTGCATATGTGCATGCGCACCTATAACCCATTGGGTATTATGAAGTATCCTGTTCATGCCAAGGTCAGCCTGTATTATGCCAGCAGGCACACCAAGGGAAAAGCCCAACACCCCGCCAAGCAAAAACTTAAGCGCTGGCGTCATTGGCAATGGCCTCGCCTGCCACAAAGTCATCAGCGTAACAAATACGGCGATACCCATAGTGATGAGTTCAAATGCCGTTACCATTTCGCCTGAGAGTATCTTCATCCACATTGGCTGCGACTGGTCAGAAAGAAGGTGATGCCCCCATACATTCCATGAGACAATAAGCTCTACAAGCAATGCGGCTCTTGCAATGTTTTGCATAAAGAGTTTTTTCCCAGAGATAATGGTTGCAAGCAGATACCATGTCCCTGCTACATATATAAGGACCAGTCCGTCTGCAATAAGGTCAAGCCCCCACCAATAAATATTCTTATAAAGCAGCGCGTCAAACCAGCCTGCTGACAGACTCGTGCCCATAAACGAGTAGAATGCATGGAACAGAAATACCACAGATATTCCGCCAAGGACAAGCGCATCAAGAACTGTATCTACTGTGCCTCTGAAAATAGCCACTATAGGCAGAGGCATAATAGGCTCTTTCTCTACGCCCTTACGCATAACCCTGCGGTAGATGTTTATAAACCCGTCAATGCCAAATGCTGAGGCAAGCATTGGAGCCATAGGTTTCTGCTCTCCCTGCCTGTGAAAGATTGTTGCAAAGATGTTATAGCAGAATACAAAAACACCGGTCATAATGATAATGTTGCCGACGGCAAATGTCCCAAGCGCCATTGGCGAAAACTCCCCTGAGACAGGAAGCGGCCAGTAGTTGGTGTAGAGAGCTGCATAGCGGAACACAAAACCGCTGAGCCAGACAAGTCCGACTCCGGCGGTCATGAGTATCCATGTTAGTTCAGCAAGCCTCTGGCTGTATATCTCCTTATTCATAAGGTTTGGTACAAGAAAATAGAATGCCCCAAATACAAGCATAAAGCTGCTGCCAAAGATGCCGACCATAGGATGAGCGCCCATCATGGCAAAGTAGTGGTCAGCGTCAAGCATGTTGAAGTTTATCTGGTGGGCGCGCATTATCATCCCCTCAAGTATGGTCAGCCCGTAAAAGAGCAGGGATATGACAGCAAAGCGAAGCGCGAGGCGCTGCAATTGATTTAGTCCTGAAACCTGTAGCATTTTTATCTCCTTTTATAAATATCCTGTTTTTGTCTTAATTCTTTATCAAGTCTTGCAAACTCTTTTTCTGTTGCCACAAACACGACGTTTTTAACAAGCAGCGCACTGCCTTTAGGTCCTGAATATTCTGTGGAGCGGATGCTGTATGCCCCCGGGCTTTCAAATTTCCATACAATATCATTTCTGCTTCCAGGCACTACCTGCATCTGAAAGACCATTGAGCCGTCCTCTCTAAATACGCCAAAACCATAGGTGTGGTCTTCTGATGCAATGTCAAACCTTACCATATCCCCTTTTTTGATAAGAAGCCTCTCTTCAGGCAGCTTAAACTTATAATCAGCAATTGTGATATTGAACTCGCGTTCAGCGTTTATAGCAGCCCTGTTTATGTCCCACTTTACCCATGGAATCTTATTGAATGTAAGTATATGAACGCCAACCCCTGTGCAGACAAGAAGTCCCACCCACCCGTAAAAAAATATATTTGCTTTTTGAAACTCACTGCCTGTTTTTGTTATCTTCATTGCATACATGCCCATTAGTGAAAATACTATAAGCAGATAGATAACATAGACAACCTTCATAAGACCCATCACCTGACTTGATTCAATCATGTTTATCCTCCTTTTAAATGCAGATATTATTTAACATGATATAAAGCAAGCGCCATGCCAGACTCTAACTATATGTGACACTTTGTTTTTATTGGCTTTCATAAGCAAACAAAGAAACAATGACTTACATTAATGTCTCATCGATTTCATTTTTGTCTGACTATTGCGCTAACGCAACACATTTGGGGATGCTATGCCGCCGCTGCTGCAATATGAGTTGTTATGGATTGGGCTCAGGCAGCTGTTTTGTAAAATTGATTTCCTGACTCCGCAACCATTATACTTATCTATGATTTCTATTATTATTCCCACCTACAATGCACAGCGTTTCATGCCAGGGCTTCTTGACTCTATATTTAAAAATAAAATTGCCGATATGGAAGTAATAATAGTTGACGACTGCTCAAAGGATGATACTGTCAAGACAGCAAAAAGCTATCCTGTAAAGGTTATTGAGTTAGAGAAAAACGGAGGCCCTGCAAGGGCGCGCAACGTAGGCGTTGACGCTGCTAAAGGCGATATAATATTTTTTCTTGACTCGGATGTGCTTGTGCTTGAAGGGACTATCAAGGAAGTAGAGAACTACTTTATGAGAAATCCCTCTGCAAAATGCGTTATCGGCGTATGCGATACAGAGCCTTTAAACAAGGGCTTTGTCCCAAAGTATATGGCAATGTTTGAGTACATACATCTTATAGGTACATCCGGGAATAAGGTAAGCGTGTTTGCCCCAAGGTGTGGCGCAATAAAAAAGGATTTTTTTCAGAGTATTGGGGCATATAATGAGTCCTACAAAGGCGCTGATGTAGAAGACTTTGAGCTCGCAAGAAGGATTAATAAGACTGACAGCATTTTTTTAGATAAACAAATTATAGTGAGGCATCAGTTTGCCAATTTCAAACAGGCTGTTAGAAATTACTTTAAGCGCGCAGTCATGTGGGTTCATCTATTCTTTAAAGAGAAAAAACTTGATAATGCAGGGCCTACTGCGCCAAGCAACGGCATTGCCGCAATATGCGCCTTTTTAAGCTTCATGCTTCTGCCGTTTGCCGTATTTTTATCAACTGCCAAATATGTCTTTATTTTTCTTTTGTTAATCTTTCTGCTTTCCAATATTAAGTGGTGGAATTTTATGAGAAGAGATGCTGGGCTGGTGTTTTCAATAAAGGCGTTATTTCTAAATTATATGCTTGGCATAGACATTATGCTTGCCGCAATCTATGCGGTGTTAATTTTTCCGTTTTCAAAGAGGGCAATAACATAATATGGCTAAAAACTTTGTGCTTTTGGCATACGCAAATGCAAGCCCGTTTCCTTATCACTCATGGACGCCGCTCTCAATACTTTCAGTAGGCTCATACCTTGAGAAGCACGGTGTTGAGATTGAATACTTTGACGAGAGGATACATAAAAAGGAGCGATTTCAAGAACTGCTAAGCAAAAAACCTTTGATGGTAGGGCTCTCTACCATGACCTGCTATCAGATAAAAAATACCCTTAGGCTTGCAGCAAAGGTTCGCAATATTGACCTTGGCATCCCTATTGTCTGGGGGGGATGTCATCCTTCAATGATGCCGGAGCAGACGCTTGAATCTAACTTAGTTGACTTTGTTGTAAAGGGAGAAGGCGAGCAGACAGTACTTGAGCTTGTGCGTGCGCTTGAGGCAGGCAGAAAGGAATTTGCAGATATTGACGGGCTTGGATGGAAAAATGACAACAAGCCTCAATTAAATAAAGACAGGGGATTTTTAAATATTGAAGACCTGCCGTTTCCTTACGAAGGCAAGGGCAGGGAGATTTTGGAGATATACATTAATAAATCTGATGACTACCTTGAAAATATCGGCTATGAGTCATCAAGAGGTTGCCCGCACAAATGCGGCTTCTGAATATCTGCGACCTGCTTAAGGAATTAGACTTTAAGTGGATTGCCAATGTGAGGATAAATACATTCACGCCTGAGCTGCTTACGAAGTTTAAAGACAGCGGTTGTGTGTATCTATTCTTTGGTGTTGAGTCCCCTGATGATGAAGTGCTTAGATATATCAGAAAAGGGCAGAACAGGCAGATGATAGATAAGGGCATTGAGACAGTCTCTAAGGGAGATATAAAGACCCTCTATTCTTTAATCATAGGGCTTCCCAACGAGACAGAAGAGCAGGTTCACAGGGTGCTTAACTTTGCTGATGAGATACGAATGAGGCATCCGGGCGCTGAGGTGCCGATTCAGCCTTATGTGCCATTGCCGGGAACACTATTATACGAGGAGGCTATTAAGGCAGGATTTGAGCCTCCAAAGACGCTTGAAGGCTGGAAGAATTTTACTAACGATGAGATAGCAACACCGTGGGTGAAAAACCCAAAACTGCTTAATGCGATTTATATAAACACATTTTTGGCATTCCGCTATGAGAGGTTTCTTAAGAGCTTCTGGAGCGGGCTCATGTTTGGGCCTCTTAACAAACTCTCTGTTTGGAGATGGAAAAACAGGAATTTTAATTTCTTCTTTGAGAGATACCTTTATCTGTCTTATAAACGCATGGGGTGGCTGTTTATACTGTTAGGGAAGCTTTTAAGAAAGTAACAAGGATTGAAGGCTTGCATGCCTATAAACTCTGCTTAAAACAATGCCTAAAATATCCATTCTCTCTGAATCATTAATCAATAAAATAGCCGCAGGCGAGGTCATTGAGCGGCCTGCCTCTGTTGTAAGAGAGCTTCTGGATAATTCAATTGATGCGGGCGCTAAAAATATTTCAGTAGAAATCCTTTACGGCGGGAAGAAGCTGATAAAGGTATCTGATGACGGCATTGGCATGGATAAGGATGACGCCGTACTCTGTTTTGAGAGACATGCCACAAGCAAAATCTTACAGGAAGACGACCTCTTTAATATTCATACACTTGGATTTAGGGGAGAGGCATTGTCTTCAATAGCCTCAGTATCTAAGATTACGCTTATAACATCCCTTAAAGATTCGGGCATAGGGACAAAGATAGAGGTCCCAGGCGGGCAGGGGAGGGAAGTCACAGACGCACCGCCGTCAAAGGGAACAGTTGTAGAGATAAGGGACTTGTTTTATAACACCCCTGCAAGAAGAAAATTCCTTAAAACCACATCAACAGAGCTTTCTCATATAATTGAGACTGTCATGCAGAAGGCTTTGGCATATCATGACATATCATTTAAGCTTCAACACGGAGGCAGCGAGATTATTAATGTTCCCTCAGCCAAAACACACAGAGAAAGATTTATTCAAATTTACGGCGAGGAGATGTTTGGAGAATTCCTTGAGACAAAGGGCGAGGGCGACGGCCTTAAGGTTTATGGATTTTTGTCAACGCCTGACTTTACAAGGGCGCAGAGGACATATCAATATATCTTTATAAACAGCCGTGCTGTTAAAAACTCTACTGTCAGTCATGCAATATATGCTGCATATGAAGGACTGATACCAAAAGACAGACACCCTGCGTTTTTTTTATTTCTTGACATAGACCCTCAGAGGGTAGATGTAAATGTACACCCTGCAAAGAGAGAGGTGAGGTTTGAGTCTGCCCAGGAGATACACAGGCTTGTAGAAACAGCGGTTTATGGGACATTAAATAAAAAGAATGGAGAGCCTTTAAGTTATGAGCCTCAGGCAGAGAAGACTGTTTTTAACGCATGGCAGCGCTCAGGGTATGAGGCACAGGGCACCTTATCTATTCAGGAGCCTCGGGCAGCATTTTTTACACCTGAAAACGCTCCTTTAACTTACAGGTATCTCTATATAGGAGAGCCGTTTGTTGCTGTGGCCATAGGGGACGGAATTACTATTATTGACCAGCATGCTGCACATGAAAGGATACTCTATGAGAGGTTCCTGAAAAAGACAGGGATAGACAGGGAGAATCTATTTCTTCCAATAAGAGTAGAGATGCCTGCAAAAGAGTTTAATATCATCATTAACAATAAAGGGCTTATTAACGAGTTTGGTTTTGACATTGAAGACTTTGGCGCAAATAACATAATAATAAGGGCGATGCCCAAAAGCCTCCGCAATGCAGATATAAAGGGGCTGCTTATGGATATTTCATCAGGCATCATAGAGGCAGAAGAGATTGGGGGCAGGGAAAATCCCGAAAGGGAAATACTTATTCATAATATTGCCTCAAGGCTTGCATGCCATAAGTCTGTAAGAGGTAAAGACGCCCTTACAAGCGAGGAGCTTTCAAGGTTGATTGCTGACCTAAATAACACTGAGACGCCTGACAAATGCCCGCATGGAAGGCCTACAAGAATAAATTTTTCGTTAGAAGATCTGAGAAAGATGTTTAAGAGGACGTAGGGTTTATTCGGGAGTTTCAAGCAAGTTTTTTAATGTCTCCTTTTCTGCCTTTCGGTTGTATCTCTTTCTGCCTTTCTTAGGTTCATGGGTATGGGTGCTTTTGAGTTTGAGAACAGCCTCTATCGGGAGACGCGGTTTTTTAATCTTTTTGGTTTTTGTTTTTGACATGGATAAATCCTTTAAATTATTATAACTCATTATGAAAGGCATAAAGCTTACACAAAAAGTACGCGCAGGCGGCTGAGCAGGGAAGTTAGGTCCGGCGGATCTAAGCAGGATACTCTCTGATATTAATCAAAGCATGGACCCAAGGGTGATTGTCGGCCCGGGGGATGACGCAGGGGTGTGCCTTTTTGGCAATGACCGGATGGTCCTTACTGTTGATGTCATAACTCCGCTTGTTGATGACCCGTATACATTCGGCGCAATAAGCGCTGCAAATTCAATAAGCGATGTCTATGCAATGGGAGGCACGCCTGTTACTGCCCTTGCTGTTCTCGGGTTTCCATCATGCGAATTTGAACATGATGTTATAAAGAATGTTATAAGAGGCGCTGTTGATAAGCTTAAAGAGGCAGACGCAACCTTAATCGGAGGGCATAGTATTGAAGATGCTGAATTTAAGTTTGGCCTTGCCGTAACAGGCAGGGTTGATAAGGATAAAATTCTCAAGGCTCAGGGCGCAAAGGCAGGGGATATCCTGATCCTTACGAAACCGCTTGGCATAGGCATTCTTTCCTCTGCATTTAAAAAAGCTATTATTAAAAATAAAGACCTTAAGGCAGCCATTTCTCAGATGACTACCTTAAATAAGAAGGCCTCAATCGCTGCTGTCAGGGCAGGCGCTCATGCAGCAACAGACATAACAGGATTCGGGCTTCTTGGGCATGCCCTAAATATGGCAAAGGGTTCAAAAACTGATTTTGTAATTTCTTTTAAGCACGTCCCATTGCTTAAAAAGACAAAGGAACTGTCAGCCTCTGGCATAGCTCCAAAGGGTGCGCATAATAATCTTAATTTCTTTAGCGATAGGGTAATATTCCCCGAAGGTTTTTCAAAAGAGGATAAACTCATACTCTCAGACCCCCAGACCTCAGGCGGGCTATTGATAGCCGTGCCTCAGGAAGGAATCAGCAGATTCAGGCAGTCTGCAAAGAGGCAGAAACTCTCTTATTGGGAGATAGGGAGGGTTGTAAAAGGCAAAGGCAGGATTGTTATTGAGTGACCTCTTCAGGTAATTCTTCCGTAGCTGTAACTTCTTCCCCTGCTGCAACGCTCATCTTAAAGAGAAGTTTTGAATTCTTAGTTCTTAGTTTTTAGTTAAAGAAAAATCAACTCAAAACTTAAAATTCAACACTTAAAACTTCTTCTGTTTTTGCTGGATTAATAATCCATACTGTTCCGAATGCGCTTTCCTGATATGCCTTTGCAAGCCCAAGCCTTATGACCTCAAGGAGTGCAAGGAATGTAACAATAAGCACGACCCTTGTGTATCCCCCTTCAAACATGGCTTCAAACTTTATGCTGTCTTCTTTCTCAATACGCTCCATTATAAAGTTTATCCTGTCAGTTACTGTGAGGGTCTCGCGTGTTATCTCCTTTATCTCTACGGGCGCCTTTGAGAGCATATTCTTAAATGCAGACAAAAGGTCAAATATGCTTGCCTCAAACAGCATTAACTCCTGCTCAGGCTCAAGGCTGTCTTCAGATACAGGCGGCCTGTGAAATATATTTCTCCATATATCTTCTTTTTCTTTCAGAGTCACAGATGCATCCTTAAAAACCTGATACTCAAGAAGCCTTCGTACAAGCTCAGTCCTCGGGTCTTCTGCCTCTTCTCCTTCAGGCTTTTCATCCGGAGGCAGAAGGAGTTTGGATTTTATCTGAATCAATGTTGCAGCCATCACGAGAAACTCGCCTGCAATCTCGAGACTTAGTTCTTTCATGAGGTCAATGTATTCAAGATACTGCTGAGTGATACGGGCAATGGGGATATCGTAGATGTCTATTTTGTTCTCTTTTATCAGGTGAAGCAGGAGGTCAAGCGGCCCTTCAAACGCAGGAAGCTTAAAAAGCAGCGCCTGTTCAGGCCTGGCGCTCAGTAAGTCTGTTTCTTTTAACTCTTGCATGGCGACTATTATAGCATGTCATTACATAATTAGAATTCAGGAGTCAGAATTCAGTATTCAGAATAGAAAAAAGATTTTTATGCTGACTACTGTCTCCTGTATTCTGGATTCTATTATTTTATGAAGTAGTTAGCCTCAAGTTTTATTATGAGATGCTATCTTGTATTAAAACCCCTCATGCTAAAGCGGCGGCCTTTGTAGCTTAAAATAATCCCTTCTTCAGTAATCTCTTCCAACTTTATGCCGTTAGACATTGTTTCGCCTTCACGTACTATCTGTCCGTTAATATTAGCTGCCCTTGAAGATGGATTGTCAGAATAGATGTGGCCTGCTATGGAGAGGCTTGGAAGTTCCTGCTGTAAGGATAAAGGCAGCTCATCTTTCTCCAGAAGTTTGTTATTAGACTGATTCTCCTCAGCGGCATTGCTCTGTTTTGCCTCTGAATTATTAGGCGATGTTATTGCAGGCGGGGCAGGTTTCTGGCTGTCAGCCTTTATGGCAGCTGTTTGATCCTGCGTTACAGTCTTATCTTGCTTTGCCTCAGGAGCTTTTTTAACTGTAGCTGTATTAGGTAAGGCCTTCTCTGCAGCATTAGTGTCAGGGCTTTTGGCCTTTTCAGTGTTATAATGTCCTGCAGTCTCCCTTATGTACTTGTCTGAGGTTTCTTTAACTGTCTTTTTTACAGCAGACGCCTGGCCTATTGACTCTTTATTGATAGCCTGATTGCCCGAATGCCACGGCTTAAGCCATACCAGCAATACCCCGGCATTAAGCAGCAACGCCCCTAATAACAGGTAAAGCCATAAGGAACGTATTTTGGGCTTCCTTGCCGGCATGTCGTGCGTTGTAAGCAGACTTGGCACAGAGCCCTGTTGGCGCTTGTGCTCTAACTTCTTTAGTGCATCAAGTATAAATGACATTATTGCTTAACCTCTCGATGTAAAGCATTAGCTTCTGCATGCTTTTGTTTATCCAGCCTCGGCTCTCCGCTGTCAACCAAGGAGTTAAGATAGATTAGTGTCTTTGTCCCCACAACCCCGTCAGGAAACAGACCCTTTGCAAGCTGGAATTTTTTGACTTCTTTAACGAGAGCTTCATCATATAATAACGGATTTTCGCGTGGTTGAGGGTCTTGTGCATTAATGCGTGAGAGCTGTTTGTCCAGCCACTCTATTATTTTACCCTCATCTCCGGGTTGAATATACCCGCGATAGCCGGGCGGGGCCTTCCATAACAATGTATACTCGCCTTTCCATCTTGTTTCAATGTCTTTAATCGCTACTTGTTTAATCTCTTCTGCGATTGCAAGCATTGCAGCCTCATTATTAAGAGATATTAAGACAGCATAAAACTCTGCCCCATTTTCATTAAACAGCCTTAATATAGATGGTTTATTTAATTGTTTAATGTCACTCAAAGTGCCGATTGAGTTCAAACAGTGAAGACCTTTTGCCTGAGCCTGTTCGCAGGCAGTAATATTGCCCTTCTGTTCATATATAATGCCCCATTGTTTAAAAAGCGATTGAAAAGCCATATCCTTACTGAGATAAACCGGTTTGTCTATGGGCCAAGCCAGCATATTTGTTTGCGGCTGTTCTGTTGTCTCGGTCTGTGTTGTTGTCTCAGCCTGTGTTGCTGTTGTGTTATTTACCGTGGCATTTGTGTTTTGTAATTCTTTATTTGCAGTTTTTTTATCATATACAAAGTAAGTCCCTCCAAGTACTCCTGCAAGGAAAAGAAATATGACTATGAAGGGAACTACCACTGATACGGGCATTCTTCTGGGCTCAATGCTATGCACTGCTTCTCCAAATACCTCTTTTGCTGCTTTTTTGACCATAGTTTTGCTT
Source organism: Nitrospirota bacterium (assembly GCA_016208855.1). Lineage (GTDB taxonomy): Bacteria > Nitrospirota > Thermodesulfovibrionia > UBA6902 > DSMQ01 > JACQXF01. The sequence goes on from JACQXF010000061.1 coordinate 17,292, forward strand.
ACAATGATTCTCCCTTGGACATATGTGCCAAGCAATGCCCTGTCGCAAATTATATTAATCAGCCGCGGTATTCCGTTGCTGTACTGGTATAGAGTATTAACAGTTGAAGAAGGGAACAACTCCCTCTGTGCGCCTCTCCGCATTCTCGCGATTGACAAACGATGCGCAACATAGGAGAAAATGTCTTTTTTGGGCAGCGGCCCTAAATGATAACGGGCAATAATTCGTTGAGCAAGCTGCGTAAGTTCAGGTTGTGCTAACTTATCCCTGAGTTCAGGCTGCCCAATCAGCATGATATGCAGGAGCTTGTACTGGTTGGTCTCCAGATTTGTCAGGAGCCTCAACTGCTCTAATACGTCGGCGCTAAGATTCTGCGCCTCATCAATAATAAGCAGGCATTTATGGCCTTTGGCGTTTGTGCCTAATAAAAATTCATTGATGAGGTCTATAAATACCTTAATGCTTGTATTTCCTGCCGGATATCTAATGTCGAATTCATCACAGATTGTTGCCAGCAACTCTTCTACGGTCAATTTCGGATTAATGATAAACGCTACGGCAGAGTTTTCCGGTATTTGCCCCAGCAGGCAGCGGCATACAGTGGTCTTGCCCGTCCCTATATCACCGGTTAATAAGACAAAGCCGCCGTCACTGTTAAATCCATATAACAGATGGGCCAACGCCTCCCTGTGCTGCTCGCTCATGTAAAGATAGCGAGGGTCAGGCGCTATAGAAAATGGCATTTCCTCAAAGCCGAAGTATTCTTTATACATAGATGCTGACGCGGGGTAAAATAATATGTTTTTAGAGTAATACAAGATTCGGGGAAAATACAACCACTATTTTATCAGCGCTTATTGCTTAGCTGGCTGCAATGATAAAATAATCCACATTTCATCAACCTTCTTTCCACTGCAAAATATTTTAAGAATCAAAGGGTTCTAAAATTCCAAATTTTTCCTTGACATATACAAGATATTGTGGTTTAATTCTACGGAGCCTCTAAATGAAGTATAGATAAGAGCAGCAAATAAACTCATAAGTGATAGGCAAAAAGGAACTAAAATGGCTCAAAATAGACATTATGGAGACTGTAGGGACTGTGCCATATAACATTCGCTCATTGTTATTGAGAATTCCTTGTGGTTGTATTGCCCTGATGTAGAGAAGGGGGAGATGACATGGCAACTAGCGAACAAGAACAAAACGAGAAAGATTCTTTATTATATTTCCTTTCTGACTTAGAAAAAATTAAAACCACAAGACCTTGTCCGTGTTGATGAACTATGTAAGGAATTAAGTTTTGGGATAGGGCTATCTGTTTTTGAAAGAACACTTAAATTATTTGCATAATCAAGTGGATATGTTCATAAAGATTTAGAAGCAGAATCTCCGAGTAAATTTATAGAAATTATGCGTAGTATAAAAGTCACAGGACAAAGTACTTAATGACTCTTATGAATATTAAGCCCACCGTAATCCTCGGCGATAGCCGAAACATGAGCGAGCTGAAGGATGAGAGTGTTCATCTCGTCGTTACATCGCCTCCTTATTGGCAGTTAAAAGACTACGGCAATGACAACCAGATAGGGTTTAATGACAGCTATGAGGATTATATTAATAACCTTAACCTTGCATGGAAAGAATGCTACAGGGTTCTTCATAAAGGATGCCGCTTATGCATAAACATTGGAGACCAGTTCGCAAGGTCAGTTTATTATGGAAGATACAAGATAATCCCTATACGGGAAGAAATAATAAAATTCTGCGAGACTATTGGTTTTGACTACATGGGCGCAATTATCTGGCAAAAGGTTACAACATGCAATACAACTGGTGGCGCAACAGTCATGGGCTCTTTCCCATATCCAAGGAATGGCATCATTAAGCTTGATTATGAATTCATTTTGATATTCAAGAAGCTTGGCGATCCTCCCAAAGTGAGCAGGGATATAAAAGAAAAATCAAAGCTGACTACTGAGGAATGGAATGAGTATTTTCATGGACATTGGAATTTTCCGGGAGAGAAGCAAGATAAACACCTTGCCATGTTTCCTGAGGGGCTGCCAAAGAGATTAATAAAGATGTTTAGCTTTGTAGGAGATACAGTTCTTGACCCGTTTTCAGGAAGCGGGACAACATGTCTTGCTGCGAGGAATCTGGATAGAAACTCTGTAGGATATGAGATAAATAAGGATTTTTTGCCTGCGATCAAGGAAAAAGTAAATGGAAATATCAGCGTAGTTGTGCAGGAGAAGAAGGAAATAGATTTCAAAAAAGAAATACAGCAACTGCCCTACATCTTTAAAGACCCTGTGAAGTTTGATAAAAAGATTGACCCGAAAAAATTAAGATTTGGTTCAAAGATAGATAATTCAAATAATCAGCGAGAAGTTTATTATTCTGTCAAAGAGATTATAAGCCCTGAAATAGTGGTTCTAAATAATGACTTGAAAGTCAGACTCATAGGCGTAAAAGAGAATAAGACAATCAATGGGAAGGCGCTTCAGTTCTTGAAGGAAAAGCTGAAAGGACAAAAGGTATTTTTGAAATTTGATACAACAAAGCATGATAAAGAAGGCAATCTATTATGTTATCTATACTTAAAAAACAAGACATTTATTAATGCGCATTTAATTAAAAACAGACTGGCAGAGGCAGACCTCTCATTGAACTTTAAGTATAAAAATAAATTTCTTGCCTTACAAAACAAATAGAAGTTTCCAATGAAGATAAAACTTACAAATGATTTCAGAATTTAATTTCAATATATAAGCTATAATTTTAAAAGGAGGCGTTATGAAGGCATTAAGCGGTCTTAGTCTTAATTCTAATTCAGTAAAAGTTCTTGAGAAGAGGTATCTGAAGAAAAACGAGGAGGGCAATGTTGTTGAGACGCCTGAGGAGCTCTTCAGAAGGGTTGCCGGCTTTGTTGCTCAGGCAGAGGCAAACTACGGCAAGTCTCAGTATGATATAGAGCTTCTTACTGAAGAATTCTACAGCATGACCTCATCGCTTGATTTTCTTCCAAACAGCCCTACCCTTATGAACGCAGGCAGGCCGCTTGGCCAGCTTTCAGCGTGCTTTGTGCTTCCTGTGGAAGACTCAATGGAGTCAATCTTTGAGGCAGTAAAGAATGCTGCAATAATACATAAGTCAGGCGGGGGTACAGGATTTTCATTTTCACACCTAAGGCCGAAGGGCGATGTAGTCGGCTCAACAAAGGGCATATCGTCAGGCCCTATCTCTTTTATGGCAGTGTTTGATTCAGCAACAGAGGCAATAAAACAGGGCGGCACGCGCAGGGGTGCAAACATGGGCATCTTGAGGGTTGACCATCCCGACATACTTGATTTCATTGCATCCAAAGACCATAATCAGCGGCTTAATAACTTTAACATCTCTGTAGCCCTTACGGATGCATTTATGGGAGCGCTTGAAAAGGACGAGGAGTACGACCTTATTAACCCGCATACAGGCGTCTCTGTAAAGAGGCTTAAGGCAAAAGATGTATTTAGCCTTATCGTCAAACAGGCATGGAAAAACGGCGAGCCCGGGATTATCTTTATTGACAGGATGAATGACGGAAACCCTACGGCAAAAATAGGAACTATTGAGTCCACAAACCCATGCGGCGAGCAGCCTCTTTTGCCTTATGAGTCATGCAATTTGGGCTCCATTAACCTTGCAAGGCATGTTAGAATCAGAGCACAGAACACGGAGCACAGAACACAGATATATGAAGTTGACTGGGAGAAATTAAGGGAGACCACATGGAGGGCAGTGCATTTTCTTGACAATGTGATTGATGTAAATAAATATCCCCTGAAAAAGATAGAGGAGATGACAAGGGCAAACAGGAAGATAGGCCTTGGCGTAATGGGATGGGCTGATATGCTCATACAGCTTGGGGTTGCCTATAACTCAGATGAGGCGGCAAGGCTTGCTGAGGAAGTCATGGGATTCATACAGGCAGAAGGCAGGAAGAAGTCGTCAATGCTTGCTGAGGAGAGGGGGGTATTCCCTAATTTTGAGCACAGTATCTATAACGACAAAATGAAGGTAAGAAACGCCACGATTACTACGATAGCGCCTACAGGCACGCTCTCGATAATTGCGGGATGCTCAAGCGGCATAGAGCCGTTATTTGCAGTCTCCTTTGTCAGAAATGTGCTTGAAGGCACAAAGCTCTATGAGGTGAATCCATACTTTGAAAAGGCTGCAAAGGAGAGGGGGTTTTGGAGCAGGGAGCTTGTTGAAAAGATCGCTGAAAAAGGCAGCCTCCACGGGCTCAAAGAAATCCCTGAGGATGTAAGAAATACATTTACAACAGCTCATGATGTAACGCCCCTTGAGCATGTAAGGATGCAGGCAGCATTTCAGAAGTACACGGATAACGCAGTGTCTAAGACAGTCAATTTTTCTCATAATGCGGCTACAAAGGATGTAGAGGATGTTTATATACTTGCCTATAAGCTTAACTGCAAGGGTGTTACTGTTTACAGGGACGGCTCAAGGGAGGAACAGGTGCTCTCAACAGGAAAGACAAAGACAGAACACAAGGCACAGCACACAGAGCAGAGAGAAAAAATAGTGCCGCGGAAAAGACCTGAGGTTGTCAGGGGAACAACAAGGATAATGAAGACAGGATGCGGCAATCTCTATGTAACAGTAAATGAAGACGAAGAAGGAAACCTCTTTGAGCTCTTTACCTCAATGGGCAAGGCAGGAGGATGCGCATCAAGCCAGGCAGAGGCAATCGGAAGGCTTGCAAGCCTTGCCTTAAGGAGCAATGTAGAGCCTCATGAGATTGTAAAGCAGCTTAAAGGCATATCATGCCATCAGCCTTCATGGTCCGACGGCGGAAGGATACTTTCATGCTCTGATGCGCTTGCAAAGGCAATTGAGAATTACAATACAGGCGGCAAAAAGGGCAATGGCAACGGACATCATAAGGATAGCGCAGAGGTTGTGCTTATCGGTGCGTGCCCTGAGTGCGGAGGCACTGTTGAACATGAGGGAGGGTGTGCTGTGTGCCATAGCTGCGGGTTTACGAAGTGCAGTTAAATAAAGTTTATGGAGTTAATAGTGTTAATAGAGTTTATAGAGTTATAACGCAACGAACTCAATGAACTCAACAAACCCAATGAACCAATATGAGACCTGACTGGGATGATTACTTCATAGAGATAGCAAAGGTTGTATCTTCAAGGGCTACATGCATGAGAAGGAGATACGGAGCTGTTATTGTTAAGGATAATGTGATAATAAGCACCGGGTTTAACGGTTCTCCGCGCGGTGTGCCTAACTGCATTGACACAGGCAGATGCACAAGAAAAGAGCTTAATATTCCGTCAGGCGAAAGATATGAGCTCTGTGAAGCTGTGCATGCAGAGCAGAATGCGATTATTAACGGAAGCCCTGAAAGGATGAAGGACGCTACGATTTACATTGCAGGCTTTGAAGAGGATAATACCTTTGCAGAGGGCACCCCGTGTCTTCTGTGCAAGAGGATGATAAGGAATGCGCAGATAACAGAGATAGTGTACCTGAGAAAAGACGGCAGTCTCTTAAGGACAAAGGCTGCTGATTTGCTGGATAGGAAGGCAGCTATAATTTATCCTGAAAGACGTAATTAGTTAAAAACTATGGTGACATTGCAACGGCTAAAGACTCTTTATCTTGCAGTGCTTATGTTTTTGGTAATTACGCTGTTGATTGCCGCAGCCCTGTTTAATGATTTATATTTAAACAGCATTAATGTTACAGAGCTTATAGAAAACATACTCGCAAAACGCGAGCCTCTTTCCACTGCAGAATCCCATGAGTTAAGCGTATCCTTGTCCACGGTAGAGCAAACACGCACGAGGGGTTATATATTCTTCATAGCAGTGCTCTTGCTTTTATCAGGAGGTGCGCTTGCCCTTCTCTTCATATACAGGAGAAATGTAGTAGAGCCAGTCAGCCGGATTACCGAAGCTACGAAAAAAATAACAGAAGGAAAATTTGAAGGCATCCCGGTGTCAGAGAATAAAACCGAGATCGGCATGCTTGCTGAAAACGTTAATTTGATGGGTCATGCCTTACAAGGCAAGATAAAGGAGCTTGAAGAGTCTGTATTAAAAGAACAGAGGGTTACAAGGAGGCTTAACATACTCAATGAGATAATTGGCTCTTTGATATTTAAGCTGGAGCTTAACGATGTCCTGACAAATATAATGTCAAACAGCAAGGTGCTGGTGAAGTCGGAATATAGCATTGTGGCGCTCCTTGACCGTCTTACTCATAAAACTACTCATCTAATTTCGTCCTTCCCAGATAATGATATTGATATAGGCAGTCTGGCAGGCAATACCATGAAGGAAATTCTTTCCTCTAAAATGCCGCTAAGGAGTTCATCAGAGGACAGGATAAAGGCCCTTCTTGAAAGAGACAGCGCCTATATAGGGGATTTGCACCTGAGGAATATGCTTGCTGTCCCGATTGTAATAGAGGGAGCTGTATGCGGTGCGGTAATCCTCTGCAACAGGGCTGGTGACAGTGAATTTACTACAGAGGATGAGGACACAGCCCTGATGTTTACTATTCAGTCGGGGATAGCGATTGACAGGTCGCTTTTTCATGAGAGGGTTATGCATCTTGCAAAAACAGACGGCCTTACAGGACTGAATAATCACAGGACTTTTTACGAAATACTCGGCATGGAGCTCAGGAGGTCGCGGAGATATAACAGAAACCTGTCTTTATTAATGATAGATATTGATGATTTTAAGAAATTTAATGATACCTACGGACATCAGGCAGGCGATGCCATCCTTAAAAGGCTTGCGGATGTGCTCCTGAAAAATTTGAGGGCGATTGATTCTGCTGCGCGCTATGGAGGAGAGGAATTTGCCGTAATACTTCCTGAGACCCCGCTTGATGCTGCTGCTGCAATAGCAGAAAGGATAAGGGACGAGGCGAGCCGGAGCCTGTGTATAAGCAGGGACGAAGGTTTATGTATAACGGTTAGCCTGGGTGTGTCCGTCTTCCCTGAAGACTCTATAGATAAGGACGGACTGATTAAGGCTGCTGATGACGCCTTGTATATGACAAAGAGGGTAGGCAAGAATAAGGTTATAACGTATCAGGATTATAAGATTGCGAGCAAGAAGTGAAGAAGGATAAGGTTAAGGTTAAGGAACTTCTTAGCCTTATCCTCAACCTTATCCTTATCCTTGAGTCTTAATAGCGGTAATGCTCCGGTTTGTAAGGGCCTTCAAGTGGAACGCCGATGTAATCTGCCTGCTCCTTGCTCATCTTTGTAAGCCTTACGCCTATTTTTTCAAGGTGCAGCCTTGCAACCTCTTCATCAAGCTTCTTTGAAAGCCTGTAGACTTTCTTCTCATAAACATCTTTATTCTTCCAGAGGTCAATCTGTGCAAGGACCTGATTTGTGAAGCTGTTGGACATCACAAATGATGGGTGTCCTGTGGCGCAGCCAAGATTCACAAGCCTTCCTTCAGCAAGCAGGAATATGGAGCGGCCGTCAGGGAAGATATATTTATCAACCTGCGGCTTGATGTTAATTTTCTTGATTCCGGGATAGTTGTTGAGTTTATCAACCTGTATCTCATTGTCAAAATGACCTATATTGCAGATAATCGCCTGATCCTTCATCTTTGCCATATGCTCTATGGTGATAATATCCATGTTGCCTGTGGCTGTTACATATATGTCGCCTTCGCCAAGTGTGTCTTCAACAGTGGCAACCTCATAGCCTTCCATTGCGGCCTGTAGCGCGCATATAGGGTCAATCTCTGTAATGATTACCCTTGCCCCGAATTCTTTAAGGGACTTTGCAGAGCCCTTTCCAACATCCCCATAGCCGCATATTACAGCGACCTTGCCTGCAAGCATAACGTCTGTTGCCCTCTTAATGCCGTCTGCAAGAGACTCCCTGCAGCCGTAGAGATTATCAAACTTTGATTTTGTGACTGAGTCATTGACATTTATAGCCGGGATCAGGAGCTCGCCTTTTTTCATCATCTCATACAGCCTGTGAACCCCTGTTGTTGTCTCTTCGCTTACGCCTTTCCATTCTTTTACTACCTTGTGCCACCTCTTATTGTCTTCAGTAAGCTGAGCCTTAAGCAGGCTGTTAATAATGCCTAGTTCTTTATTGTCAGTAGGCTTATCAAGTATGGAGGAGTTGTCTTCTGCTGCATAGCCCATATGAATAAAAAGCGTTGCATCTCCGCCGTCGTCTACAATAAGCTGTGGTCCAAGCCCTCCCGGAAAGGTCAATGCCTTCAGGGTGCACCACCAGTACTCCTCAAGAGTCTCGCCTTTCCATGCAAACACTGGAATGCCTGCCTTTGCTATTGCTGCTGCAGCGTGATCCTGCGTGGAGAAGATATTGCAGCTTGCCCATCTGACGTCTGCTCCAAGTTTAACAAGGGTCTCTATAAGCACAGCGGTTTGTATAGTCATGTGCAGGGAGCCTGATATCCTTACACCCTTAAGCGGTTTCTCTTTTGAATATTTCTCGCGCACTGCCATGAGACCTGGCATCTCTTTCTCGGCAATCTCTATCTCTTTCCTGCCCCATTCAGCAAGGCTCATATCAGCAACTTTATAATCTTGGACTGCGTGTTCTGCTACTGCTGTAGACATCTTTACCTCCTCATCAGCTTATTAACATTCTTAAAATAGTATAGACATTTGAGGCTCTTGCAAAAGTCTCTGCAAAATGACTTGTGCCGTCATACCCGTGAAGCTTGTCCCCGCAGGTCTTAAGCGGGGAACGGGTATCCAGAAGCCTGCCCTCGAAGGTCTTAATCGGGGGTCTTTGTTTCTCAAAGAAACTGGATTCCCGATTACTACCTCGGGAATGACAAAGCAAGACTTTTGCAAGAGCCTCATTTATTTGTAAAATCCCTCCTAACCTCCCTTTGGCAAAGGGAGGGATAATACCCCTCTTTAGCAAAGAGGGGCAAGGGGAGATTATTTTAATAATGTCTGTTCAATTATGAGAACCTTAGTATCTTAAAAAATATACTTACAGTTTTGCCGCTTTTTTCATGGCATCTGCCATGTCTGTCTTTTCCCATGTAAAACCGGGCTCGGTTCTTCCAAAATGTCCGTATGCAGCGGTCTTTCTGTATATCGGCTTGCGTAAGTCAAGCTTTTTGATTATTCCTGCAGGCGTAAGGTCAAAGTGTTTCTTGACAATAGATACGATATCCTCATCAGGGATCTTGCCTGTGCCAAATGTATCAACAAGCAGAGATACAGGCTCAGGTACGCCTATGGCATAGGCAATCTGGAACTCAACATAATCTGCAATGCCTGCTGCGACTATATTCTTTGCAACGTATCTCGCCATATATGCGGCAGATCTGTCAACCTTTGAAGGGTCCTTGCCGGAGAAACAGCCTCCGCCGTGCCTTCCAAAGCCGCCGTAGCTGTCAACAATTATCTTTCTTCCTGTAAGCCCTGTATCTCCCATAGGGCCTCCGACAACAAAACGGCCTGTTGGGTTTATGTGGTATTTAACGCTCTCTTCGTCAAGGAGCTCTTTTGGGACTATAGGCTTTATAACCTTCTCTATTATGTCTTCTTTCATCTCGTGGAGTGTTATGTCAGGGCTGTGCTGGGAGGAGACAACTATTGTGTCAATCCTGTGCGGCCTGCCGTTTTTATACTCTATTGTAACTTGCGTCTTGCCGTCAGGCCTCAGGTATTCAAGTATGTCATTTTTCCTGACCTCTGTGAGCCTCATTGCCAGTTTATGTGCAAGCATTATTGGCAGTGGCATAAGCTCAGGCGTTTCATTGCATGCATAGCCAAACATAAGCCCCTGATCTCCTGCGCCTCCTGTATCAACACCCATTGCGATATCGCCTGACTGCTCATGGATTGATGTAATTACAGCGCATGTCTCATAATCAAAGCCGTATTTTGCCCTTGTATAGCCGATATCCCGTATGGTATCCCTTATTATTGAGGGTATATCAACATAGCATTTTGTTGTTATCTCTCCTGCCACGAATGCTAATCCTGTTGTAAGCAGGGTTTCGCAGGCAACCCTCCCGTAAGGGTCTTCTG
>JACQXF010000043.1 GCA_016208855.1 Nitrospirota bacterium
GCTGTTGCTATCGATCCCGTGCCGTATAAAGCAATGGTCAAGCAAGTGAGGCGATAATTTCATTGAATACTACACCATATATTGTATCTACTGGAGTCAAGGGGATACCCCATTTTAAAGTTTTCCAAAGATGTTCCGATATTAATGATAAAGGCAGCAAATGGGTATGACAGGGAAGGAGGTGGCAAGAGGCAGGCACAGAGTCAGCCTGCAAAACAAGTCTAAGCCCTATAGTATTAGAAGCCAGGCAGGGAAGCCTGGGAAAACAGTTATGAGTTATAAGTAAAAAACTAAAAACTCAAAACTAAAAAATTTCAAGGAGGATTTAAAATGAGTTTAGTAATTAACACAAACATAATGTCAATTACTGCCCAGCGGAATCTTGCCGCCAACGAGGGCAGCCTCAGCATTTCAGTTCAGAGACTTTCTTCTGGTTTAAGAATCAACAGCGCAAAAGACGACGCAGCAGGCCTTGCTATATCAGAAAAACTTACTGCCCATGTTAAAAGCATATCAGTCGCAATAAGAAATTCTCAGGACGGCATAAGTCTTTCACAGGCAACAGAGGGCGGCCTTGTTGAGATGGGTAACATCCTTAAGAGGATGAGAGAGCTGTCAACACAGGCAGCTACCGGAACAATAGAGGACAGAACAGCTCTGCAGAGTGAGTTTACACAATTGCAGGATGAAATGAACAGAATTTCTGCAGTTACAGAATTCAACGGCATACAGCTTCTTAACGGTGAAAGCAGCTCAACAGGCGTAACACTGCAGGTTGGATTCCAGAACACCACTAACGACAAAATAACATTCTACTCAGGCGTAGGCGCTACAAATACATCAGCGCTTGGAGTTTCTGCGGTAGCTGTTTCAGCAGCAGCAGAGGCAACCACAGCCATACAGGCAATTGACAGCGCTATTGCTGCAGTAGCAAGCAGAAGAGGCACATTCGGCGCAATAAATAACAGGCTTGCATCAACCGTAGCAAACCTCAGGGTTGAGATGGAAAACCTGAGCGCTGCAAATTCGCGCATAAAGGATGCTGACCTTGCATACGAAACAGCAGAGTTCACAAAGAATCAGATACTCGTTCAGGCTGCAACAGCGATTTTGGCATAAATATTGCGGAGATAAAGGCCCCTCAGAACGAGAGCCAGCAGGCAGATTATGTTATCAGGCAGAAGGGTAATAGCAACACACCTCAGAAGGAAACAGGCGAGGGCAGGAAAGTAAAAGAGGCGCTGGCCGGCGCTTTAAAGGCAGAACTGTATGCGCAGAGAAATATCAGTCTTGAGGTTGACGGAGATCTGGATATTATTATTGTAAAGGTCATAGACAAAGAAAGCGGTGATGTTATTAGGCAAATCCCAATACCTGAGTCAATAGAGCTCTCCAAGGATATGAGGGAACGGGTGTCCAAGGAACTTAAAGATTTAAGCGGTATCATTATAGATGAGGAGGTGTAGTCAATGGCTTCTTTTTCTGTCGGCGGCTTAATGTCAGGGATAAACTATACTGAGCTGATATCCAAGATTATGGAACTGAAGCGCCAACCTATATACAGGCTTCAGGACAAACAAAAGTCTTATAATGACAAGGTAAGCGTCTATAATAACTTGTCATCAAAACTCTCAACTCTAAAGAGCGCTGCTGACAAGTTAAGGACGTCATCCAGCTTCTACGCCAAGGCAGCGTCGGTTACTGACTCAGATGTGCTCACTGCATCATCAAGCAGTTCCGCAACAGCAGGCACATACTCTGTATCAATAACACAGCTTGCCTATGCGCACAGCATAACACATAACACAGGGATGGCTGATAAAAGCACTACTACGGTATTAGCGTCAGGCTCTACATTTCAATTTACTATAAACGGCGAATCAAAGACTATTACCGCCTCATCAAACCTTACGCTTGAAGGGCTTGCATCACAGATAAATGCGCTTACATATACAGGCTCTGCAGAGGCAGAGGCAACCGTTGTAAATACAGGCACCACGGCCTCTCCTTCTTATAAGCTCGTGCTTGCAAGCAACACCACAGGGGCAGATTACGCTATTACCATAAACCAGGATGATTCAACCCTTAACCTTGACACAGCGCCAAGCACGATTCAGGCAGCGCAGAATGCAAGTTTTTCAGTAAACGGGCTTTCAGTAGTCCGCAGTTCAAATGCGGTATCAGATGTCATAACAGGAGTTACCTTAAATTTAAAAAAGGCCGCCTCATCCGCCTCAGTTTCTGTGGCAAATGATGTAAATACCATTAAACTCAATATTGAGGCGTTTGTAAATTCCTATAATGATGTTGTGAGCTATGTATCTTCAAACTCAATTTATAATGCCTCTACAAAAAAAGGCTCCCCTCTTAACGGCGAATCAACATCAAGGCATATAACAAACAAACTCAGCGATGTCATTACAAGGACTGTATCGGGGCTTCCTTCTGACATGAATGCCCTTTCACATCTTGGAATATCTACTGATTACACAACAGGCGCACTTAAAATAGACTCCACCACACTGGGCAGTAAGCTTGATAATGACCTGAGCGATGTCGCAAACCTTTTTACAACGGCTACAACCGGAGTAGCAAACCAGATGTATAACTACATTGATGATGTAACCGATACCCTCGACGGATCGGTCACAGTAAGAGTAGACGGACTTGAAGACCTTGTGAGCGATATATCAGACGATATTGAGAGGCTCGAAGGCAGCCTTGAAAAAGAAGAAGAGACACTCTCAAGGCAGTTTACTTCCTTAGAAACCATGCTTGCAGGCTTATCAGCGCAGGGCAGCTTTTTAACAAGCTGGATGACAAGCTTATCAAAAAGATAGAGGAGGACATAATGCAGCAGCTTACAGCTTACAGAAGCGCAGAAATTAACACATCAGACAGGGTAAAGATAATCTCCCTGTTATATGACGGAGCCATCAATTTTATAAAGATGGCAATGAGCAGGATGGAGGAAAAGGATATCGCAGGGAAAGGGCTCTATATCGGCAAGGCAACATCCATCATTGCAGAGTTGTCAAGCTCTCTGAATATGGAAGAAGGCGGCGAGGTGTCGCAAAACCTCAGAAGGCTCTATGACTTTGTGCTTGACAGGCTGCTTATTGCTAATTTAAGAAATGAGATGGAGGCTTTGGAGAATGCTGAAAAAGTACTTCAGCACCTGAGGGACGGCTGGAAAGAGATGGAGAGGAAACTCTCCACAGCCTCAGCAGGCGCCTCAAAGCCTGCGCTCAGCCTTGAAAACGGTGTAAGGATATGATTGATCATCTTAGAGACATACTTGCCCTGTCTGAGGTGCAGAAAAAGGCCCTTTTAGAAGGAAGGCTTGAAGCCGCCTTAGTATTGCAGGAGAAACGTCAGAGTATAATAAAGAGAGTTCAAAAGTTTGACGCTGCAAAGTCTTCGGCTAAACAATCAAAGGATCTAACTGAGAAATTTCAGATGCTTATAAATAAGATCCTGCTTATAGACAGCGAGATGGAGGATCTTATAAAAAAAGAACTCAAGCATGTCTCAGAACGATTTGATAACATACGGAAAATTAAGAAGTTTTGTAATAATACAGCGTATTCAATAGCAGGGAAAAAACTCAATATAAACGCCTGACCTTCGCAACAACTACCTATAAGTCTTCTATATTTTTCAACAAATTCCTTTAGTCTTCATCCAAATTTTTATCATTGGCATAGTATTTGCTTTACCTATCTATATTCTATCTATTGAGAATAGGCAAAGAGGGAGGGGTATAACATGTTTAATCATCAAACAACCATTGAGTCAGAAAAACAGCCAAAGTTAAATTATACGGCTGATCATAAGGATAAATTAGCTGTTGATATTAAAACATCTTACACGGCAGCGGATTCAATACCATTAAAGGTCTTGTTAGATAAAGAATTAGTGTCCTATGCTCAAACATACGGCAGACTTTTACCTGTTCATGTTCAGATACTGCCGACAAACAAATGCAATCTGAAATGTAGTTTTTGTAGTTGTTCAGAAAGGAACAAAAACTTAGAGATTGATATTGGGTTAGCAAAAATGATCATAGATAGGTGTAAGAGATTAGGCACTAAATCTGTAACTATAACAGGTGGAGGAGAACCCTTACTTTATAGCCAGTTTGATGAATTAATAGATTGCTTTGCAGAGAAGAATATCAAAATAGGTCTGGTAACAAACGGCATTTTGCTGCATAAAGCGAATATATCCTCTCTTAATAAAATTACATGGTGCAGGATAAGCAATGGCGATGATAGGTATTTTGGAGGCGCTTATAAAGCTAATCTGGCAAAAATTGTTAACAGCGCCTCTAATGTTGACTGGGCTTTCAGCCATGTTGTCTCTAATAAATCCAACTATGAGGAGATTGAGAGAATAATAGATTTCGCCAATGAATATAATTTTACCCATGTAAGATTAGTTGCCGATCTGTTTCATCCTAAAGCAGTAGATATGGAGTTGATAAAAGAGTATCTTTATCAAAAGGGAGTTGATGATACTAATGTGGTTTATCAAGGGAGGAAGGCATATAGCAGGGGTGGAGATTGTTATATAGGATATTTGAAACCATTAATTGGCCCTGATGCTAAAGTTTATGCGTGCTGCGGAGTTCAATATGCATTAGAAGAACCATCAAAAGATTTGCCTGAAGAACTGTGTCTGGGAAATGCTATTACCATTGATAAAATTATTGAAAGGAGCAATACCCCTTTAGACGGCAAAATCTGCGCCAAATGTTACTACATGAACTATAACATACTTTTAAAAGGGATGCTAAAAGAAGTTGTCCATAAAGAGTTTGTGTAAAATGAAATCAAAAAATGCTCTAACGGATTATTAGAATGAAACATTTGAGTCATTGCGAGATATATAAATATGACTACGTGTATCAAAACTATCCTGACTACGGGCAGGTCAATGAAGATGAACCGAGATTTATTGTTGCCTTAAACTATTTACTGTCTATTTCAGATGTCAATACAGTTTTAGATGCAGGCGCGGGCCGTGGTGGGTTTTACAAACTCATCAAAAACAGATATGACGTAGACGGTATAGAGCCAAGTACAGTTGCTATAGAAACATTTCACAAGGATGACAGCAGGATAATTAATATATATGTACAAGAGCTTATTACTCACTTCCCTGACAATAAGTTTGATGTTGTAACATGTTTAGATGTATTAGAACACATTCCCCATGCAGACATTGACGTTGCAATTTATTCTTTAAACAGAGTTGGGAAAAAATATTTTATTTTCTCAGTAGCTAATCACGAGGACTTTTGGGATGGAATGGACTTGCATGTTAGTCTCTTTTCTTTTGAAGAGTGGGAAGGAAGGTTTAATAAATATTTTAAGGTTATATCAAAAAATGTGACACATAAAGGTAAGTCCTGCATTTATCTTCTTGAAAAACTCAATACCACAGACAACAAATTATCATTTGATTTTGCTAAATTTGAGAGGTTGCAAATTAAGCGGGGGATGTTTGGAAAACCATATACTCCTGCATCCCCTGAATTTCTTCTAAAAAAGAGACCTTCCTCTCTTCCTGCCGCTGATGTAATTGACTGCGTAATAATACCAAGGATAGACAAGGGTGTATTTAATACAGGGATGAAGATTCGTGGAACCGATGGTCAAATATTCCATTTAAATGGTGAGTGGGCGTATACAGACTTTAGAAGGGGCATGACCATAACCAATCCATTGAATGGAGAAAAACTAAACCTTACCCTAAAATCTATCTTTGAGTTATGGTCAGGAAGGTATGATTTTGAGCGTGAAGCAAAAAATTATCTTTGCACAATTACCTCTAAAATGGAAAGACCGAGAATTGCCTTTACTATAAAAAATTCAATCATGTTAGGCGGTGGCACATTAATACTTTTTCGGTATGTTAACTGGCTTGTCGAGTTGGGTGTTGATGTTGCCATATACTCAGATAGTAAACCACCGGATTGGACTACGGTAAAGGCAAGGTTCCATCATATTCCAGACCCACGAGAGCGTTATTCAGCCATTGAAGAACCAGTGGTTATTGTTTATTCTGTCTTAGAGCTACCTCTACTGCTCAGTCTCGCCAAAACAAAGGATAAAAGTATTATCCATCTTTGCCAGGGGGTTGAAGATTTCCACTATTATAATCCCAACAAAAATGGCGTAGATGGCACCTTGCCTATCTTTCAGGTTTTCCATTCACTTCCAGTTGGACGACTTGTTGTTTCTCAGCATCTTCAGAGATATTTTGAGGAGGGGTATAACCAACAATGCTATACAATCATTAATGGCATAGATACATCAATCTATACACCCCGTCAAGGGCATTCTCCTTCGTTAAAGGGTACGGTCACAGTGATGGTAGCTGGCAACCCTGAACATTCACTAAAAGGCATTAGAGATGTTGTAGAGGCAATGCTCATAATGGCCCGCAAGATGCCTGATACAAGATTTCACATTATTAATGTTTGTGGAGCAGATGCCCTTCCTTATGATGATATATCTATATACTCTGTGAACAACCTGACATATTCACTTCACTGCGGCCTAAGTCCACAGGAAATGAGGGAAATGTACCATGCTGCCGATGTGTATGTAAATGCCTCATGGTATGAAGGTTTTGGTATGCCGACTCTTGAAGCGATGGCATGTGGTGTTCCTGTTATACAAGCTAAAAACTACGGATTGGACGGAATAGTTGAAGATGGTATAAATTGCCTTCTCGTGTCACATCCTTTGCCAGAACAGATTGCGGCTATGATGGAAAGGCTTTTAACTAGTAGTGACATTTATCAGGGGTTTGTTAAAAACGGTATTGAAACGACAAAGAAGTTCTCATTATTACATCAGTACGAAATGTTTGTGCCAAGGTTTGAGGAAATTCTCGGCTGGACATTTGACACCGAACTTGTTGAGAAGAAAAAACACGAACTGCGTTTGTATAGAGATACAGTAAATACCTTGAAGGTTACAAAGGCTGCAAATGTAAAGCCGCTTATTTCAGTTTTAGTTCCCACCTATAATCAGGCCGATTATTTACCACAAACCCTTGATAGCCTTTTATCTCAGACATATGACAATTGGGAGGCAGTGATTGTTAATGATGGTTCAACTGATGATACTCCATTAGTTTTAGAAAAATATGCTACAAAGGATTCGAGGTTCCGGATATTTCATAAAAAAAATGGCGGGGTCGGTTCAGCCCTTAATGAAGCGCTCAGTAATGCTTGCGGGGAGTGGATCTGTTGGCTGTCATCTGATGACCTTTTTCTTCCAAGCAAATTGAAAATCCATACTTATGGCTTTAAAAAATATCCACATATAAAAATATTTCATACGGATTATTATGTTTTAAATGGAAATCAAATTAGTTATATGGACAATTATATAGAAGAATCCATTCCGCCTACAGCATTGCAAGTGCTGAAATTTTTTCAGATAAACTACTTTAATGGTATCAGTATTTGCATTCACCGCTCTATTTTTGAACATGTTGGTTTTTTTAAAGAGAACCTGCGGAATGGACAGGATTTTGATATGTGGCTTAGAATCAGTTCACTTTACCGCTCTCAGGTGTTGCCGCTAAAAACATGTGTAACAAGAGTACACCCTTCGTCAGGCACACAACTATCTATTGAAGCAGGCATATTTGACTCTGCCCGGGCATGTTTGGAATTTTTGAATAAGCACACATTTGCAGAGTTATTCCCAATGCTTGATTTGCAGCAAGAAGACCAGTTTATTATTGCATTCAGGAGTATAGTGGAAATTCTTGCAAACTCAAAATCATTTATCAATCGCTGCGGGTATGCACAAGCACTTATAGACCGTATGCGCGAATGGCTCGCTACCTCATCCTCTACTCAAACAAAGTCATCATTTGATAAGACATTTGAAAACATAAATCGTGTAATACAGAATTCTTCTTTGTCCGAAGATATTAAAGCCGCATTTGAATTACTTAAAGGGGCAACTTCTTCTCCTTTTAGGTTTAAACCATATGACCCTTTAAAGGAAATAATGTGTCATGCAGAACGGTTGGGGAAATCGGGTAATGGTAGTGAATCAGTAATCATTAGACAATATTTGGAACGTATAAAACGATTTGAAGATTGTTTTTCCGGAGGTTTGCAAATCTTTTCGGATGTTATAAATAAAGTAGAGAGGAGTATGACTGCGGATGGGAACTAAGGTAGACTGCATATTACTAAGAACTAACATAACAAAGCCTCATAGTCGTCATTCCGGGCTTGAACCGGAATCCAGTATTTTCCTGATGTTTCTGGATTCCCGCTGGAGCCTGCCCTCGAATGTCGTAATCGGGGGCGGGAATGACAAAAAAGGTAGATGACTTGAAGAGAGAGTTTAATTTTAAAGAAGCAAAGAGGAGTCATGAGTGTATCTGTAAATAATGATAGTTTCCTCTTAGTGCAGACAAAGACAGGCTGCATAACCTTAAAAGTAAGAGGCGAAGATATGACAGAAAAGACGCTTCACAGCCTCTATGACCCTGTTGATGAGGCAAGAGGTATTGTTGAGGCATTTCAATATGACGGAAAAGGACTCCTGATAGTTTTGGGGCTTGGGCTTGGCTATCATGTTAATGAACTTTACGGCAGATTTTCGGAAGCAAAGATTGTAGTGGTTGAAAAATTGCCCGAAGTATACGAGCTTGCGAAAAAGCATGTGCTGCATGATGATGCCCAAAAAAATGTTAGCTTTCTGATTGGTTTTGATGCAGAAGATATTATGCCTGAGATTACACGCGTGCAGTTATCTGAGGGGATACCCCCTATTAGTGTGTTTGCGCTTTCTTCTGTGGTAGGCGCCTTTCCCAGGTATTACGGTCCTATTCTTAACAGGCTTGAAAATACGGTATCTGCTAGATTAAATGAAAGATTGAGGTATGCAAAATTTAAGGAAGAGTCCCTGAAGGTTGCCCTTATTGACTTTGGTTATTTCCTGACGA
The DNA here is from genome assembly GCA_016208855.1 of Nitrospirota bacterium. Classification (GTDB taxonomy): domain Bacteria; phylum Nitrospirota; class Thermodesulfovibrionia; order UBA6902; family DSMQ01; genus JACQXF01. Next base: position 8,989 of record JACQXF010000043.1, read on the forward strand.
GAGAGATAGCATCGGGCATCAGGGCGCTTGGACATAAAGCAGCAAAGGTGCATGGCAATAAAAACGAATCAGCAGGCGATATGCTTTCGCGGATAGTAAAAATGATTATTGAATACAGGCCTGATTTTATCATTACTGTAAACCACCTTGGGTTTGATGAGGAGGGAATAATTGCCTCTTTCCTTAACTCCATAGAGATGCCCTCTGCGATATGGTATGTAGATAGTCCTAACCTTACAGTAAGCGGGTTTAATAAGAATGTATCTTCAACGGCGTCTCTTTTCCTCTGGGATAAAACATATATAAAAGACATGAAGGCAATGGGGTTTGAGTCTGTAACTTACCTGCCTCTTGCAACAGAGGGAGCGGTCTTCAGGCCTTTGAAGCTGACCCATGAAGAGGCTAAAAAGTACGGAGCTGTTACAGGCTTTGTTGGAAATTCCATGGTAACGCCTGTTATGGAGAGGTTAAGCAAGCTCCCTGAAAGGCTTCATCCCATGATAAAAAAACTGTCTCAGATGATGAGTTCATTAATGATAACCTTTCATGAGGCAATGAGGCACCTGAGTAATGAAGAGGCTGAGGAGATTTACTCGCTTACCACCAGACAAAGTGTTGATTTTGAAGCAGCCGTATTGTGGCAGGCAACAATGCTTTACCGCCTCTCCTGTTTGCAGATGCTTAAGGATTTCCAGCCATGCATATACGGAGACAGCGGATGGCATAAATTCTTTAATGGCAGCTACACAATTCGTCCCGGGCTTAGGTACTATGAGGATCTGCCGTTTTTTTACAATGCCTGCCGGATAAACTTTAACACCACAAGCCTGCAGATGCCTGAGGCTGTGAATCAAAGGGTCTTTGATGTGCCTGCATGCGGCGGCTTTCTTCTGACCGATCATCAGGAGGCTATTGAGGAGATTTTTGATGTGGGCAGAGAAGTCATTACCTATAGAGATAGAGACGAGATTGCTGACCTTGTCAGGTTTTATCTGAGAAACGAAGGTCTTAGAAGAGAAATTGCAAAAAAAGGCAGGGAAAAGGTTCTCAGAGAGCATACATATAAACACAGGCTTAACTCTGTTATTCAGGTTATGAGGCAGAGATATAAAGGCTAAGGTTAAGGCTAAGGTTGAGGTTGAGGTTAAGGGGGCATATTAAATATGAGAAAACTAAAAATACTCACATTCAACTGGCATGAAGTATACATACATATGCTTGCAAAGACAGGGCATGACTTTGATGTTGTTGAGGTCCCAAAAGGCGGCAGGTTTGGCTGGATACGTGAGTTCAGACCCGTGCCCAAAAATTGCAGGCTTATTACAGAAGAAGAGGCCCTCGCAAAGCTTGACAGGGGCTGGTATGACAGATTCATAGCACACAATATCAGAGACATTTCCTTCATCGGAGCACGCAGCATACCAAAGATCCTGGTATTCCATAATAAGTTTACCTGTGAAAATGCCCTTGGCGGAAACAGGCAGGAGAGGGCAGGGTATCTGTCACAATGCCGTCAATTATTGGATATAGCAGGAAATCCAACCCTTATCTTTATCTCAGAGATGAAAAAAGATGACTGGGGATTTGCAGGCGAGGTTATTCTGCCTGGAATTGACCCCGGGGAATATGGCGGCTACAGGGGCAATGAAGAGAAGGTTTTAAGGATTGGCAACGGACTTATAGAGCGGGATATAATGCTTGGCTACTCCATACAGGAAAGATTACTAAAGGGAATTCCCTCAACAGTTCTCGGGCTAAACTACAGCATACCTCAATCTATAATTCCAAAGGACTGGGAAGGACTTAAAGAGTTTATGAGAAGCCACAGGCTGTATCTAAATACAACGCTTTATCCCTATGAAGACGGCTACAACCTCTCTATGCTTGAGGCAATGGCTACAGGAATGCCTGTTGTATCAATTGCAAATCCAACATCACCCATTGAAGACGGGATTAATGGTTTTATATCAGATGATGAAGGTTATCTCCGTGAGAGGATTGAGGAACTGCTAAGAAATCCTTCATTGGCAATGCAGATAGGGCAAAAGGCAAGGGAGACGGTTATTGAGAAGTTTCCGATAGAAAAATTTATCAGCGAATGGAAAAGGGTTTTAGACGATGCAAAAATAATGCGGCCGAAAACAAACGAGCGTTTTTTTAATCCCCAATCCCTAACCCCTAATCCCCGTTTAAAAATCCTTATGAGCTATACGTCAAATCCCCAGACTACGGCTGCATATATGGAGAAGGCATTAAGGATGCATCATGATATAGTGACTTATGGGCCAAGGATTTCTGAGGACGCCATCAAGCTGTGGGATTTGGAGAAAATAAAAGACAGAATAAAAGATCATGATATACCATTTTTTACAGAAGATATAAATAAAGTCTTTCAGGGGCTGCCAGATGGATGGAGTCCTGATTTATTCCTCTGGGTTGAAACAGGCGTATGGTTTCCCGTAGAGGGAGTTGAATCGCTTCCGTGTTTAACCGCATGTTATTTGATTGATAGCCATCTTAACCTTGAAAAACATATTGAGCTTGCGCGGATGTTTGATATTGTCTTTATTGCGCAAAAGGCATATTTGCCGGAATTTAAAGAAGCAGGAATTGAGAATGTCTTTTGGCTTCCGCTTGGGTGCGACACTGAGGTTCACAGCAGAAAGGCAGGCGGCAAACTGTATGATATTGGTTTTATAGGAAGCCTAAATAACCCTAAAAGGAATGAACTCTTAAATAAACTTAAAGAGAAGTTTAACATTTACTACGAACGATGCTTCCTTGAGAGGATGGCAGAGGTATTCTCCCAATCAAAGATCGTCTTTAATATCTCTGCAAAGAATGATTTAAATATGAGGGTCTTTGAGGCGCTGTGTTCAGGTAGCATGCTTCTTACTGACGAGGCGACAGGGAGCGGATTAACGGAATTCTTTCAGGACAAAAAACACCTTGCTATATACAGCAATGAGACAGAACTATTTAAGCTCGCAGAATACTATCTAAGCCATGCTGAAGAAAGAGAGAAGATAGCACAAGAGGGGATGAAAGAGGCGCTTAACAAGCACACCTATGAACACAGGGCAAAGGAGATGATAGAAATAATATCTTCTTTGCCTGTCGCTCGTCGCTGCCTTGACACGCATCCTGAGGCGGTTGTCCTTCAGCCATACTGCATAGGCAAGGGTATTGACGTAGGATGCGGATTTAGAAAGACCCACCCTGACGCTATAGGCGTTGATCTGCTCGCAAAAGGCGAGGCAGGAGAGCACGGCTGTGTGAAAGGCATGAAATCTCAGGCCGATATAAAGGCTTCCGGCGATAATCTTTATATGTTTAAGGACGGCGAGCTTGATTATGTGGTAAGCAGGCATAACCTTGAGCATTATGTTGACCCGCTTAAGACACTGCTTGAATGGAAGAGGGTTCTAAAAACAGACGGTATCTTAGCAATGGTTCTTCCTGATGAGTCCAGGATAAATACTATCGCCCTTGACCCCACACACAAAAGCAGCTTTACTCCTTCAAGCATAAAGCGGTTATTGGATATGATAGGGGGCTTTGAAATCATCAAGATTGAGCCTGTAGTTGAAAACTGGTCATTTGCTGTAATTGCAAAAAAGACTGACAGAAAAAACATAATACCGGGCGGCAGGGTAGTCTTTATAGATTCAGACAGCGCTGACTACTATAAGCAGGAAAGAAGGGATGTGCAGGCCATGATCCCTAACGGCACAATAAGGGTCTTGGATATAGGCTGCGGAGAGGGAGTCTTTGGAAAGAGGCTTCTGGAAAAAGGAGCGCAAGAGGTAACAGGGATAGAAGTTACCCCTGACGCAGCTAAAAAAGCAGGAAAGAATCTCTCAAGGGTTGTCTGCGCTGATATAGAGACGATAGATAGACTGCCTTTTGAGAATGGATATTTTGACTGTCTTATACTGTCAGACGTCCTTGAACACCTTAAGGATCCTCTTTCAGTCTTAACGAGGCTTAAAGATTATCTTTCAGAGGACGGCGTTATTATTGCAAGCATCCCTAATGTGAGATACCATGGCGTAGTAAATATGCTTGCAGAAGGATACTGGAGGTATCAGAACTTTGGCATTCTTGACAGGACGCATCTTAGATTCTTTACCAAAAAAGAGATGGAGAAGCTCTTTCAGGATGCGGGGTTTGATATAACAGGACTGAGCGAAAATATTGACCCTGCATATCATACCCTTAAAGACCCGCTTTCAGGGGAGATAGAATTTGGCAGGGTAACATTAAAAGGGCTTTCGCCTGAGGAGATGAAAGACCTTTTTGTAGTCCAGTACCTGATACGGGCTAAAAAAGCAGAAGTTAAATCATATATTGACTCTGAAAATTCTGAGGAGAGACTCAGGAGAATAGAAGACTATTTACAAATACACCCTGCTGACTTAGATGCTCTTATGGAATATGCAGGGCTATGTTATAAAAATGGATTGTTAGATAACGCTATTGAAAGCTTAGAAAGGGTTCTGATATTTGATTCTGAAAATAAGGCTGCGATGGATTTAAAAAAGAGAATAGGGGAGGGCGTAGATGCCTACAAGCACGTATAGCCACATTCCTGCAATTATTAGATATCTTCATAGGATAATGCCTTCTTCTGTTCTTGATATAGGTGTCGGCAATGGCAAGATGGGTTTTATTGTCAGGGATTTTCTTGATGTAATGCTTGGCGAAAGATATAAAAAAGAGGAATGGAAAATAAAGATAGACGGGATAGAGGTTTTTAGCGGCTACATTCAGGCTCATCACAGGGCAATATATGACAACATCTATATAGGAGATGCATTTGAAGCAATTGATAAACTTGGAAATTATGACGCCATAATTTTAGGCGATGTCCTTGAACATTTTGAGAAGGAAAAGGCATGGCAGTTTCTGGAGAAATGTTTCTCCCATTGCAATAATTCCATTATCCTTAATATTCCATTAGGAGAAGGATGGACACAACCTGCAATATACGGGAACCAAAATGAGGAGCATCTCTCATTCTGGAGACATGAAGAGCTTGAAGATTTTGCCGCTGAAAAAGAATTATTTAATTTTGAAGGCTTAGGGTATTACGGATGCTTCCTCATAACAAAAGGCGATTTTATACATCATTGCATAAGACAGGAGGCAGAATCTATGTCGTCTAATGGAACAAATACTGAGGCTATCACATATATGAACTCTGCTCTTTCCGAGGTCTCGCCAAATATAACAAGTGAGTACTTATTGATAGATTTGCTTCTAAAAACAAACCGCATTATGGAGGCAATAGAAAGACTTAAAATAGTTATGGACATATTTCCTAAGGAAGATACAGCAAGAAAATATTTTCTGCAGCTGCAAGGCCTATTAAAATCAAGAGAACTGAAGGTATGCCAATAATGGAATATCTTAAAAAGAATTTAGAAGCCCTGAGAAAGTCAAACCCTGAGATTGCAGAATTACTTAGCGGCAGCACTAATGAAAACAGTGAATTAGCAATTGTTAATTCAAGGGATGGTTTACCTTCATTGAAGGTGAATAATATTGCCCTTCACAGTCTTTATGCCCCGGTTAAAGAGGCACAGGGCTGGGCAGAATATAACAGGGAAAACATTAAAAAGGCCGGTGTGATTGCTATATTCGGTTTTGGGCTTGGCTATCATATTTCAGAGCTTTGCAAGATAACAGACAAAGAGATTATAGTCTTTGAGCCGCGAACAAATATACTAATGGCTGCCCTTGAGGTTTCAGACCTGAGAGATGTCCTTCAGAGAGTTAGAATCATTACTGACATTAAAATGCCCGAGACAGGGAAGAAGTTTTTGATCCTTGAACACAGGCCGTCAGTCAGTTTAAACCCTGAATATTTTGACGAGATACGAAAAAACCTGAGTGCGCTTGAAATAAGCAGCAGGGGTTTAAGGATTATGGTTGTCGGCCCTATTTATGGAGGCTCTCTGCCTGTTGCGCGCTACTGCGCCCAAGCCTTAAGAAATTTAGGACATAAGGTTGATTTTATAGATAACAGCATCTATAAAAAGGCATTCCTGGACATTCCTAAAATAACAGCCAACAAGGCTCATCAGGAACAGTTAAGGGAGATGTTTGTAAGCTTCGCTTCTGAGGCCATGATTGCGCGGTGCATGGAGTTTAAGCCTCATCTGATATTTGCGCTTGCCCAGGCCCCTTTAAGCATTGCTTCTTTACAAAAACTCAAGGATAACAATATTCCCACTGCCTTCTGGTTTGTGGAAGACTTCAGGTTCAGAGATTACTGGGAAAGAATAGCCCCTTTTTATAACTGTTTTTTTACAATCCAGAAAGGCGGGTTTTTAGATAAACTAAAAAAACAGGGAATTAAGAACTCTCATTATCTCCCGCTTGCCGCTTCTTTAGATTTTCATATAGAAACAGAGATCAGCGCTGAGGATACAGCCAAATACGGCAGTGACGTCTCTTTTGTAGGAGCCGGTTATTTCAACAGGAGAGAGTTTCTTACGGGCTTGATTGACTTTGACCTAAAGATATGGGGGACTGAATGGGATATGTCATCGCCCCTTGGAAGATTTGTTCAGAAAGACTGCGAATGGATAGAGACTGAAGAGATGGTAAAGATATTTAATGCAACAAAGATAAATATAAACCTTCATTCCTCAGCATACAGGAAAGGGGTTGACCCTTACGGAGATTTTGTAAACCCAAGAACCTTTGAGATTGCCTCCTGCGGAGGGTTTCAGTTAGTGGACAGGAGGGCGGAACTGCCCGAACTCTTTAAGGTTAACGAGGAGATAGTATGCTTTGATGGCATAGACGATTTACGCTTCAAGGTCAGGCATTATCTTGATAATCCGGGGGAGAGGCAGGAAATTGTTCAGGCCGGCAAAAAAAGGATACTTAAAGAGCATACGTATGAACTAAGGATGAAAGAGATGATAACCTTTGTCCTAAAAAACGGATACGAATTCCCAAAATGGGATTCAGGTAAAAACGATATAGAGTCCATGATAGAAGGGGCAGATGAAAACTCGGAGCTTGGGAAATACCTCAGCCAGTTTGCAAATGAGGCAAGCGTAAATCTTGACAGCATAGTAAGGCAGATCAGGAAAGGCGAGGGGTCCTTTTCAAAAACAGAGAAGATATTTTTACTGATGGATGAGATAGAGAAAAAATATGCAGAAAAATGCTGAGAAGGCCATAAAAGAAATCCTTATAATTAATCTTACCCGTATGGGTGACCTTGTGCAGACAACCCCTATGATGGCAGGGTTAAGAGAAAAATATCCTGACATAAAGATTACGCTTCTTGTGAACTCGGCATTTACTGAGATATGCAGATATATACCGTTTCCTGACAGGGTATTTGAGATGGACATCGGCAGGATTATAAAAGATATAGAGAGCAACAATCTGGTTGAATGCTATAAATATATAGAAGAGATACTCGACAGGATAAATGACAGGGTATATGACATTACAGTAAACTTTACGCACTCCTCTGACAGCGCAGTCTTAACGTCCCTGATAAACACAAGAGAGATAAGGGGGCTGAGCTTGAGCAATGACGGCGAGGGTGTAGTAAAGAGGCATCCATGGATGAGGTACTTCTTTAATGTAATTCCCGGCAGGGATTATAACCCTTTTCACCTCTGTGATATGTATGCCTTGTCAGGAGGGGCCTTGCCATCAAAAAGAGGAATGCACATAAGCGTGCCGGCAGATATAATGGAGCAGACAGAGGCTCTTCTATCGGGGTATGGAATAAAAGAGAATGATATGCTTATAGGCTTTCAATTGGGCGCCAGCGCAGAAGACAAGAGATGGCCTGTAGAGTTTTTTGCAGAACTATCAGACAGGATTTCAGGCTATTTTGGGGCAAAGGTTGTCCTTATAGGTTCAGGCGGAGAGACAGGCTCAGGGGAAGAATTTGAAAGGACTGCACAGGCAAAGCCTTTAAACCTCATCGGGAAAACCAACCTGAAAGAGCTCACGGCGCTGCTTAAAAGATGCACGCTCCTTATAAGCAATGATACAGGCCCTCTTCACATAGCAACAGCAGTAGGCACAAAGGTAGTGGATATATCCCTTGCCTCTGTGCACTTCAGGGAGACAGGACCCTACGCAGAGGGAAGCTTTGCTATAGAGGCTGATATCCCATGCTCGCCATGCAGCTTTCACATAACCTGTAAGGATATGGTGTGCAAGAGGATAATAAATGTAAATAATGTGTTTGAACTTGTAAGGAGGCTTCTGACAGAGGGAGACATTACATATGTGGAAGATTCCGCCCTCTGGAGTGGTCTTCAGATATACCGTTCGTATTTTGAAAAAGAAGGCCTTATTGAGTATAAGCCCCTGATAAAGAGGCCTATAAGCAAGAAAGACCTCTTTGTCCACATATACAGGGAGACATGGCTTAGAGTCCTTAACGGAGAGGAGATAAGCCGGCATGATAATATCTTTCAGTCTCTGATGGAAAAATTATATAATTGGTACGACATTGGTTCCGTAGATTTTTCTGTTCTGATTGGCAATGAAATTGATGCCCTTAAAAGGCTTACAGGTTTGATTGACGCAGGGCTGGCAAGGTTGATGCTGATGGCAGGAGAGGCTAAAAAGGTATCTCCGGATATTACATGGATAAAAGAGACATGGGAAGATGTGCCGCTTATTGAACAGGAGATGGAAACTATTACATATACTCATCCGCCTCTTAAGCCGTTAAGTTATCTTTTTAAATACAGTAAGGAAGAGCTTGAGGAGAGGGAGCTTATTGCCTTAAGCAATAAGGCCTGCCTTATTTATAAGAATCTTAAGGCCCATGTCTCGGCAATCACAGATATACTGGAATCTCTGAGAGGCGCTTTTGTTTGTTTATGAAGTTCTTTGGGATAGGTTCTTCCGGTTTTTGTGTGGGTGTTGCCCCCTCTGAAGTTAAGGATGGGGTGAGGGGGAATAGAGATTGAAATAAGGCTAAAGAAAGGAGCAGCACATGGATAATAAAGAAAGGTCATTACAGCTAATAGAGGCCTTAAGAAATGGTATTAGCGAAACAGGCAGGCTTATCATAGATATAAAGGGCGGGCTGTCGGAATGCGCGAGGCTTTTAAGGATTGAGCAAAACGCAGATATTTTAACACTGCTTGCCGGGCGGCTAAGCAATCTCAGCCATCTTAATGACTTCATAGGCGAACTAAGAAAAGGAATAGAACAGCTTAATCTTCAGGGATACAACATATCAGGCACAGATCTTTCGCACTGGGACAAATCTATAAGGCTTTTTAAAGACATGCTGTCAGCCCTTGAGGCAAAAGACTGGATAACGCTCTCTGATCTTATACAGTATGAGCTCGACCCTTTCCTTATTGAAGGGGAGAGGGGGCTTTCTCATCTGCTTGAAGCCCTTAAGAAATATTCTTAAAGTTTTTTCAAGACCTTCCGATTAGATATATAGGGTTGTAAATTCTTATTTTAACGGAGCAGGCGGAATGACCGTATATCCATTTCAGATAAGTGAGGTGATACATACATACGATAAAGTCTCAAAGATTAGTCAATCCACTGCCTCAGACGCAAAAGAGCGCGGCGAACCGGAGGATATTGTCACCATCTCTTCTGAGGCAAAGAAAAGACATATATCCGGGCAAAATAATAATGACGCAAGTTTAAAAAACCGAAAGATAAGAAGGTAAGACAAGGGAGTGGAGAAGAAAAATTTTAGGATACTAATAGTAGATGACGACGATATTGTAAGGGAGCTTATTGTTAGTTTTCTCTCAAGAGAAGGCTACCCTGTAATTGCAGCAAAAGACGGTCTTGAGGCTATAAGGCTGCTGAGAGTTGAAGACATAAGCCTTGTAATTACTGATCTGAAGATGCCCGGAGCCGGAGGGGTGGACGTCCTTAGAAACGCCGAAAGAATAAAACCCGATATTGCGGTTGTTATTCTTACTGCATACGGCACGCTTGAGACAGCCCTTGAGGTAATGAAAGAAGGCGCCTATGATTATATAACAAAGCCGTTTAAGATGCAGGAGATACTCATAGTCGTAAGAAATGCCTTTGAAAGGGCATCGCTTATTGGTGAGAACAGGGAGCTCTCAGATTATTTAAAGGCAACTTACCGTGATATAAATACAGTAAACAGCATAGGCAGGAGCAATAACGCTGAAATTATAACAGGCTGTATAGAAAGGATAGAGAGGTTAAAGACAATTCATATCCTTAGCTCAATGGAAGCTGACATATTAAAGGAAAGGCTCATTACAGGCGATGGCAAAACAGAAGGTATTAATATTTAATATAACCTGTGACAAGAGGATGCCATGAAGATTAATAAAGGAGACCGCATACAGTACAGCATTGTGCCGCGTATAGAGCAGTATAGCGCAATCGTTGTGTCAGCGGACGGCGCAAACATTATGTTGGACGCAGACAACGCCGCACAGCCCGAGGTTTCAAAAGGACAGCATCTTATTCTTTCATTTGGGGATAGCTGTAAACCTGCAAGGGTCATAAGCGCAGAGGGCAGCGCCATTAAATTAGAATGGATAGAAAATCGCAGGTATTTCCGTGTAAACGATGTATTGCCCATTGTAACAAAAAAGATAGAGCCTGATTCATACGCAAGGGCAAGGGTATTTTCAGGGTATGGCATGGAGAACGCAAGGGACTACACTGTTCCTGACGCGACAATAAGCCCTAAGCTGTGGGAGATATTGGTTGATATTGATACAAAGTTATCATCGCTGTTAGGCGCAATTAACATGCAAACCGAGGGATTTACGGGTTCTAACGAGAAATATATAAATATCAGCGCATCAGGCGTTAAATTTACAATAAAGGAAAAGGTTGAGGTTGGGGACTTGCTTGAGATAAAGGTTTTGCTGCCTGCATATCCCCCGCTGGGAATAGTGGCAAGCGGAGAGGTAGTAAGGGTGAATGACCTTGGCAACGGCGAATACGATGTGGCGCTGCATTTCAGCGGTATAACAGATGAAGTAACCGACGAGATAATCCAGTACTCAATCAAACGCCAGAGGGAAATTATTCATAAGCAGAGGGATGAGGGGAAATAATGTTTGATGGATCGTTCAAGTGTCATAGGAATACTCCTTGGAATAACAGCGATAATAGGCGGAAATCTGATAGAAGGCGGAAGAATAAGCTCCATACTGCAGCTTACTGCTGCTGTGATAGTATTTGGCGGAACCCTTGGAGCGACACTGCTCAGTTTTCCATTAAATGATATTGCGCGTGCTGTTTCCTCCTTAAGGGAGGTTTTCTTTGAGAAGACAATAGATGAAAGGGCTGTTATAGAAGATATTATCCGTTATTCAATAGCAGCCCGTAAACACGGGCTGCTGACACTGGATGAAGAGATGCAGAAGATTGACAGCAGCTTTTTTAAGACAGCCTTAAGGCTTGCCCTTGACGGCATGCCTCATAAAACACTCAGGGAAACCATGGAACAGGAAAATGTCACATATGAAGCTGAGAGGAGGCGTATTGCCAGGGTCTTTGAAACTGCCGGCGGTTTTGCGCCTACCATAGGGATCATAGGCGCTGTGCTGGGCCTTATCCATGTCATGGAAAATCTTGCCGAACCCGCTAAACTCGGAGCGGGAATTGCCGTTGCCTTTGTGGCAACTGTTTACGGCGTAGGCTCTGCAAACCTCATACTGCTGCCTGTAGCAAAGAAACTGATAAATAAATTGCATTACGAACTATACATTAGAGAGATGATGCTGGAAGGCGTTATAGGGATACAATCAGGAATAAATCCTTATTACCTTGAGGAAAAACTAAATGTATTTATTGAGAAGAGGCAGAAATGATAAAGCGAAGAAGGCGCTTCCGCGAAGAAGACGAAAATCCTGACAGATGGGTAGTTTCATACGCGGACTTTATTACGCTTCTCTTTGCGTTCTTTACAACTATGTATGCAATAAGCAGGGTAGATATTGGCAAGCTGGAACTTTTTGCAGGCTCAATGAAGAGCGCCTTTAATTCCCAGCCAAGCATATCTAAACCCGTGATAGAAGGCATTACGCCTGTATCTCCAAGCCTTGTTAACATCGAGAAGGAGGTCAATGCAGCTGTAACTATGCTTAAGACAAAGGAAGATATTGAAGTAAAAACAGACAAGAGGGGTGTTATAATATCAATCGGCGACCATCTTCTTTTTGATTCAGGAAATGAGGCTGTAAAGGAGACGGCTGCTGAGGAGTTGTCAAAAATCGCCTCGGTTATTGAGAAATTTCCAAACAATGTAATAGTAGAGGGACATACTGATAACATTCCTATAAAAACAGAGAGGTTCTCATCAAACTGGGACCTTTCAGCAGCAAGGGCAACAAGTATAATCAGGTATTTTATTAACAAAGAGGGGCTCTCTCCTTTAAGGTTTTCTGCTTCAGGCTATGGAGAGTTTAAACCTGTAACTGCCAACACAACCCCTGAGGGAAGGGCCAAAAACAGAAGGGTAGAGATTATACTGGCAAAGGACGAACAAAATGACGTCAGGGAGCAATAGAAAGTTATAACAAAAAATATGAAAATCAGAAGGGCAAATATCTCCTTTGCCAGCAGGTTCAACAAGCATCCGCGCGAGATAATAGACATGGATGCGAATAAACTTCTTGGTATGGATATTGCCATGTTTTCTAATTCTGCGTCAGGCGAAATAACAATAGGCAATGAAACATATATGGTAAGCATGTTTCCCACAATGTTTGAGGATGACGAGGTGATTGTCTATTTTATGAAGGACATAACAGAGACAAAGAGGTTAAGGGAGCAGATGTACCACTCGGACAAGCTTGCCTCATTGGGCATTCTTGTTTCAGGAGTTGCCCATGAAATCAATAACCCTTTGACTGCGATACTCGGCCATACAGAGCTGCTTATGATGAAGCCGGAGGCGTCCAATATAACAAAAGAACTAAATAAGATCTTCATAGCAGCCGAGAGATGTAAAAAGATTGTGGAGAATCTCCTGTACTTTGCCCGGCAGCAGCCGCCGCAGAGGACGCTTGAAGACATTAATGAGATTATTGAAAGAACCCTTGAGATAAGGGCCTACTGGCAAGGGGCAGTAAATGTGAACATAATAAAAGACTTCGGAGAAATCCCCCGTTCTTATTTAGACAGCCAGCAGATTCAGCAGGTAGTACTTAACATACTGCTTAATGCAGAACATGCAATTGAGGACGCCAAAAGGGACGGCCGTATAGTAATTACTACGCTGTACGACAAGTCAATCGGAAGGGCATCAATAAGCATCTCTGACAATGGCATGGGGATTGCCACAGAGCATATCAACAAGATTTTTGATCCATTCTTTACAACAAAGCCAGTTAATAAGGGAACCGGACTTGGGTTATCCATTGCCCATAGCATAATTGCTGAACATGGCGGCCGGCTGATAGTTAAAAGCACGGAAGGGCAGGGCACTACATTTATTATAGAATTACCGATAAGTAATTCAGAGCAGAAAAAAATCGGGGGACGATAACATGTTTGCTATTATAGGGATGGTAGTAGTCTTGGGATCAGTAGTAGGCGGTTATGTTCTGGAGCATGGCAACTTACACGTCCTATTTCAGCCTGTTGAGTTATTAATTATAGTATCAAGGGATTTAGCAGTGTTTTCAGCTCAAATCCTCTGACAAAACAGATGTATATTGAGCTTCTTTCTTTGCTCTATCAGTTGTTCTCAAAAATAAGAAAAGAAGGGCTTATATCTATAGAGGCTGATATTGAAGAACCTAAAAAAAGCGCGCTTTTCAGCAAGGCTCCGAGCGTCCTTAAAAACCACCATGCGCTTGATTTTATATGTGATAACTTTAAGGTAATAGTTACGGCAAACATACCGCCTCACGAGCTTGACAATCTAATGGAGATTGAGACTGAAACCCTTCATCACGAGGAGATGATAGCCCCTCATAACATTACAAAGGTCTCTGATTCGCTTCCGGGTCTTGGAATTGTTGCAGCGGTGCTTGGCGTTGTAATAACCATGCAATTTGTGGACTCTCCTCCTGCTGTCTTAGGACATAAAATAGGGGCTGCACTGGTAGGTACATTTATAGGAATATTACTGTGCTATGGTTTTGTAGGCCCGATGGCTACCAATCTTGAGAATAAGGCGCAGGAAAGCCATGAGTATCTGCAGGTTATAAAAGTGGCTATTGTTGCATTTATTGGCGGCTCTGCGCCTCAGATGGCAGTAGAGTTCGGAAGAAGGGCAATTCCATCCATAGAAAAACCTTCGTTTTCTGAACTGGAAAAAGCATTAAGGGGACAGAAGTGAAGGAACAAAAAAACATTATTATAAAAAAGGTTAAAAAAATAAGCGGGGGAGGGCATCACGGCGGAAGTTGGAAGGTTGCATATGCGGACTTTGTAACAGCCATGATGGCTTTTTTTCTGCTTATGTGGCTTCTATCAATGGTCTCTCCTGAAAAGAGGGCAAAGATTTCAACCTACTTTAAACACTTTAGTCTTTTTGAAAAAGGCGGTACATCTATGGTTATGGAGGCAGGAGGAGGCGTAACAGGAGAAAGCAGCGGCGAGCTTAAGACATTACCGCGTGAAATGGGCAAGGGGTTTTCTGATGATAAAAAGGAGTTAGCCGAAAAGTTAAGGCAGGATATAGAGAAAAAATTAGCAGATGTCAAAGACCAGATATTAGTTGATGTATTTGAAGGCGGGGTAAGAATTCAGCTTGTTGATAAAGAAGGAAATCCCATGTTCTCCCTCGGCTCTCAGGATTTAAACCCAAATGCTAAGAAGATAATCAGCGTAATATCAGAAACTATAAAAGATACAGAGAATAAGGTAGCAGTAGAGGGACACACAGACGCCACGAGTTATTCTACAAGCAAATATACAAACTGGGAGCTGTCTACAGACAGGGCGTCAACTGCGAGAAAAGAGCTGGAGAATAACGGCCTGAGCCCGGACAGGCTCACAAAGGTAGCTGGTTATGCCGCAACAGAGCCGCTTGTAAAAGACGATCCCACTGACCCAAGAAACAGAAGGATAAGCATAATACTTCAATACCCGTCAACGACCCAGCCCTAATAACTACATATTGAAAGCCACCTTTTTTGTCATTCCCGCCCCCGATTACGACATTCGAGGGCAGGCTCCAGCGGGAATCCAGAAACATCAGGAAAATACTGGATTCCGGTTCAAGCCCGGAATGACGACTATGAGGCGATCACTTAACCCCTTGAATCCTCGAATCCTTGATCGCTTTCTGCAAAAACTTAGTTCTGGCACAATATTTGCATAACTTAATATAAATAAATCTTAAGGAGGTTAAGGTGCTCTATACTGTAAGAAAAGCTCTAAATGATACCATCTCAACGATTGGTTCTCTTTACAGAAATGCAAAAGGACCTAACTACAGGACGCTAAATGAATATGTATTAAATATCAGTAAATTCAAAGACATTGACAGCATATTGTCTGAGGTCTCAAAGTCCCTGAATGAGCTTTTAGAGTATAAGCTATTTGCCTTCGTTGTAAAAGATACAGAGGCTACAGAGGTATGGATTGACCACCAATATTACAATAATTCCTCCATTATAGACATTATCCTAAAGGACGTAGGCAGTCAGAAAACTGACTGTAAGGTTCATTATTTCAACTATAATAAGGGCATTTTAACAGCAGCCTTGCAGATTAATGAAATGGCTCCTTATACCTTGATTGGCAAAGAGTATCTTTCAAGAATGTATGTCTTGCCGAGCGGAAAGACATTTTCCTACCACAATGAGGTAATAAACATAATACTTAAGACAATAGGAATTACACTGGAACACTCCATTGATATAAAGAAACTTGAAAGCACCGCAGCTATTGACCCGCTGACCGGATGCTATAACAGGAGAGCCTTAAACAGCTATATAGAGCATGACATAGCGAATACAAAGAGATACGGCGGCGATCTTTCAGTAATAATGTTTGATCTTGACCATTTTAAAAAGATAAATGACAACTACGGACATTCTGTCGGAGATATTGTTTTACAGGAGCTATGCAGGGTAGTAACCTCTGTAGTAAGAAAATGCGACTACCTCGCAAGATACGGCGGAGAAGAGTTTGTGCTCGTATTGCCTAAGACAAAGCTTTTTAATGCAGTTGATTTGGCCGAGAAACTCAGAAGAAAGATAGAAAACCATAAGATAAACGCAGGAGAGAAGACAATAAACATCACGGCAAGCTTTGGTGTGGCTACATTAAGAGATAACGCAGATAAACAGGTTCTTTTTGATGATGCTGACACTATGCTTTATAAAGCCAAGGCCAGCGGCCGCAATACAGTGATGCCCGGGATGCTTCAGCGTACAAGCGCAGTCTCCTTTAAAGAAAACCTGGGGTACAAGCCGATATAATTTAATAAAGAAGCTGATTGATTTGATGGATAACCATATCACAGCTAATTTAACATAATATATCTTATCAGACATAACGTATTTTGAATTGATGTTTAAAATATGTTATTACAAAGCCGCTACCCCTCTTGCCGATGGCTTTAATTCTAAGGCTCCAATGATTTGCCTAATTTTTAGGCAGGATAAAAACTTATAAAAAACAATGCATTGAAAGCCTTGAAGGATATATCAGAGAGGCGTGACTATAAGTCCTTCTGGGGTAAGAGAAATTGCCCTAACCCGCAGTCTTTGCCCTGGGGAGAGGCAGTTTGAAGATATTGAGAGGCGGATATAATTATCAGAAATTCCCTTATAAAGATTAGGGGTTGCAGCCTTATTTTCAATTACTACATCAAGTATTTTACCTAATTGTCCTGCTATATAAAGATTTTTCTTCTCATTAGATAGGTCTAAGAGTAGCTTAACCCTTTGTTTCTTGAGGCTTGCAGAGATATGGTCTGGCATCTTCTCTGCTGCGGTATTTTCCCTCCTTGAGTAAGGGAATACATGAAAATAACTTATGGGCAGCTCTTCCAAAAGATTAAATGTATCTTTAAAGTCTTCTTCTCTTTCACCGGGAAATCCTACTATTACATCAGTGCCTATTGATATATCAGGGCAGTCTTCTGCCATTTTATTGACAATGTTCTTAAACATAGAGACGCTGTAGCCCCTGTTCATTGATTTAAGTATTGTGTCAGAGCCGCTCTGAAGGGGAATATGCATATGAGGACAAAGCTTCTTTTCTTTAATTAATGAGATAAACTCTGCATTGACCTCCTGCGGCTCTAATGAACTAAGCCTGAACCTCACAGTGTCATACTTATTAACAAGTTTATCCACAATATCCACAAGGGATGATTTAGGTGTTAGATCAATACCGTATGAGCCTATATGAATACCTGTGAGTACTATCTCTTTATAGCCCTCATTAACAATCCTGTCTGCTGCACTTAAGACTTTTTCTGTAGTTATACTTCTGCTTCTTCCTCTTGCCTTTGGTATTGCACAGTAAGAGCATGATAGGTTGCATCCATCCTGTATCTTTAAAAATGCCCTTGCCCTGCTTGAATAATATGAGTCTGATATTATCTGGCTTGCAGGTTCATCAGTGACTGAGTCGTTGTTGTCTCCAAAAAGCCTGTTGATATATTCAGGCAGCTTCTCTTTTTGCTGGTTTCCAACAACCAGGCTGACGCCCTCTATATTTGAGATGTCTTTTGCTTTAAGCTCTGCATAGCATCCTGTTGCAACAACCCTGGCGCCTGACTTTACAGCCCTTCTTATAATCTGCCTTGACTGATAATCGCTTTTGGATGTTACGGTGCAGGTATTGACTATGCAGATATCAGGGCTGTCATTAATATCAACAAACTGATAACCATTAGTTCTTAAAGCCCCTTCTATAGAAGCGCTTTCTGACTGGTTTACCTTACAGCCTAATGTAGCAATGGCTATTCGCATAATAAAAAAGGTTCTTCCGACATTTCTGTGGGTATATAATTAGAGTCTGTTTATAAACTCAACATTAAGACGTCATTCCCGCCCCCGATTACTAACTTCGAGGGCAGGCTCAAAGGACTGCGGGAATGACGGTGCTCGCTCACACAATTCTGTCCTGCCTGTCAGCTTGTCTTTATCTGTGTCGCTCTGTCCTTCAACTAAAACTTCAAGTGTTCTTCCTTCAACTTCCCGATTTTTTCTTAAAGTAATAGCTGATTGTAAATCAAGCACTTGAGAAAGCCTGTGGGATTTCACTTTCTCCTCAATATGTCCGGGCATACTCAGGGCAGAGGTATCCGGCCTCTTTGAGTATTTAAAGGCAAATATGCCGTCATACTCTATCTCCTTTAGCGCCTTCAGTGTAGCCTTAAAGTCATCGTCAGCTTCACCCGGGAAACCGGTAATTATATCTGTGGTTATGGCTATATGGGGAATTGAGGCTCTAAGCGCATCAACTTTACCTTTGTATTCTTTATAGGTATAACCTCTATTCATAAGAGATAAAACCTTATCAGAACCTGCCTGCAGCGGCAGATGCATATGCTCGCACATTTTTGGTAAATCCCTCATTGCTGCTATGAGCCGTTCTGAAAGGTCTTTTGGATGAGATGTTACAAACCTTATCCTTTCTATCCCGTCTATTTCATGTATTGCTTTAAGTAAATCAGTAAACTCTATGTTTTTATGTAGGTTGTTCCCGTAAGAATTAACATTCTGTCCTAATAGGGTTATCTCCTTGAACCCTTGTTCTGCTATCCTTTTAACCTCATTAACAACATCATCTAACGGTCTGCTTTTTTCCCTGCCGCGTGTATATGGCACAACGCAATAAGAACAGAAATTATCGCATCCGTACATTATAGACACCCACGCCCTAACCTGCCCTTCCCTCTTTGACGGAATTGATTTCAGGTGATATTCAGGATTGTCCTGCAAAGCAGTCTTATGTTGTCTATCGTCTATTATCTGTGTTCTGTGTTCTGTGTTCTGTGCTCTGCTGTTTATCCATCTGTCAAGGGTATCAATATTTGAAGGCCCAAATACAAAATCCACATAAGGGAATCTCTTAAAGATATCATTACCCTTCAGCTGCGCAATGCAGCCTGCAACCGCAATCTTAAGATTAGGATTTCTATCTTTAAAATGCTTTAGCCTGCCAAGCTCACTGAGAAATTTTTGCTCAGCCTTCTGCCTGATGCTGCATGTATTAATAACAATCATATCAGCATCCTTAACCTCTGAGGACGCTTCATATCCATGTCCTGAAAGTATGCCTGCTATCTTTTCAGAATCATGGACATTCATCTGACAGCCAAAGGTATGGATATGGAATTTTTTCATGGAATTATTATCACAGAGGGGAAGCTTTCAAATCAAGCATTCGTTATATCATTCCTTGTTCTTTAAAACTAAAATATCCGTTTCCTCCGGCTATGATATGGTCTAACAGGGAGATGTCCACAGTTCTCAGCGCATCCTTTATAGCCTTTGTTACCCTATGATCATCTTCTGAGGGATTTAATGAGCCTCCGGGATGGTTATGGGCAATAATAACTCCGGATGCCTTATTGTATAATGCCCTTTCAACAATCTTTCTTGGATAAACTACTGACTTGTTGACTGTGCCTTTTTGTATTGTCTCAACTGACAGCAGCCTGTTTCTGGTGTTTAAAAACAATGTCTTGAATTCCTCATCAGAAGCCCCTTTTAAGGATGTCTTAAGATAGTTGTACACAACCTCCGGAGAGGAAAGCAGGTCTTTATTGTATACTTCCTCTTCTGAATACAATACGGCCATATCTCTTAAGAATTTTAGAAACATGGCAGAATGCTCAGAGACGCCAAAGACCTCTATCAAATCTTTTCTGTCAGCATTCAGTACGCCGTTGATTGTCTTAAATTGAGAGAGCAGTTCCTTGGCAATCGGCTTTGTATCTTTTCTTGGTATAGCATAAGAAAGCGCAAGTTCAAGTACTTCATAGTCGTGCCATCCGCTTAATCCGCCGGCCTTATATTTATCCTTTATTCTCTTGCGGTGGCCTATGCAGCCGGGTTTTGATGTTTTATTCATATGTGCTTATAATATAAAAATCAAGGCGCATATGACAAATGAACTCATTGAAACCATCCTGAGCAACGACGACTATATCCGCAACCGCTCTATAGAATCCCTTCTGAAAGGCAAAAATAAAGATGAGCTTTTAAAAACAGCCGGCGAGCTTGAGGCATTCAGGGTCTCTACTGATAATTTATACCACAAGGTAAGGGCGTCGCTTTTCCTGTTTGTAATTTACAGGTTTTATCTTCAGGAGCATAGAGAAATAAAATCCACAGGCACAATTCCTTTTAACGGCATAAAGGCTGCATTTAACAGGGGTTTTGAGGAGTCAATAGGGATTTATCTTGGCAGGGCAGATGATAATTTAAACAGCGCCTTATGCAGCGCATTAGCCGGTTCATACTATCAGTTGTCATTTAAATACCTGCTTGATCAGGTAAGGCTCTCAATCAGCCAAAGCAGAGAAAACCTTTATCTGTTTAACACTCATACTTTAGAAGATTACCCTTTTTCTGCACCGGAAGAATTATCAACTTCAAATGCAGGTATTTATCCAGTGGGGTTTGATGCCACGCCTGTAAGGCTTGACCCTTCACACAGCGGATGGTCTGATATCTTTTTCCTGGGCATGGATTTTCCTGAGGGCGCAAGGGTAGTGAATATATCTGTTAATTTAAAGATTCACGGCACAGAAGATGCTATAAAACCCCCGTGTGAATGCTGCTCAAGATACATTGAAGAGCCTGTCATATATCTAAGGTCTTTAGATTTAAAGACAGAAAAAAAGGTATCAACACTTAACGAACTTTTTAATTTTGGGAATGACCACCTCTCGCTGCTTAAGGCAGGGGTAGTCGCTTCAGGGCTTATTCCGCCTTCGTTTGAAGGCAAAGATATTAAGCTAAAAGATGTTTTACATAGATTATTAGGAAAATTAGGCGGCATAGAGATTGTAACACAGGTAAATAATATTCCAAAAGGCTCCCGCCTCGCAGTAAGCACTACCTTGCTCGCAACCATCATAACGCGCCTCATGAGATTTAGCGGGCAGATTAAAAATCAAGAAGGCGCATTAACTGAAGAAGAGCGCCGCACTGTCGCATCAAGGGCAATACTTGGAGAATGGCTCGGAGGCTCAGGCGGCGGCTGGCAAGACTCAGGCGGGCTCTGGCCGGGGATAAAGGTTATTACAGGAGAGATAGCAGTGGAAGGCAAACCAGAGTTCTGCATAAGCCGGGGGTGCCTGCTTCCAAATCACAATCTCTTTTTTAGAGATGAAATTACAAAAGAGGCAGAGCAAAAGATAATTAACTCTATGGTTATCGTGCACGGAGGGCTTTCTCAAAATATCGGGCCGATTCTTGAGATGGTTACTGAAAAATATCTTTTGCGTCATGAAAAAGAATGGGATGCGAGGCTAAAAGGAATCAGGCTCTTTGATGAGATTGTCAGCGCCCTGAAAAGCGGCGATATGAAAGAGCTTGGAAGGCTCACAACCAAAGACTGGGAGGAGGCTATTCAGCCGATTATCCCTTGGGTTAATAATGCATTTACAGAAGACCTGATAGATGCACTAAAGAGGGAATTTAAGGGACATCTCTACGGGTTTTTAATGCTTGGCGGCGCCTCAGGCGGAGGCATGGCATTTATTGTAAATCCGGAGATTAAGGAGATGTTTAAAAACAGGGCGCTTGATATTATGCTTAGACTTAAAAGCAGATACAGATACGCCCTGCCCTTTGCTATTGACCCGGTGGTATATGACTTTGAATTTAACCATGAGGGCAATACGGCTGCATTGCTTAGAGGCAGCGAAATAAAACTGATAGCTGCCTCAGAAGTTACTGCTGATAATACTAAACCATCTCAAGGAGAGACTGAAGACGAAATCAAGAAAAAATACGGCTTTGATTCCGTATCACATGAGTATATAAAGTCCCTGCTAAAGAGGGGCGAGATTGGTTTATCCAAAAACCGCATGCCGCTTGATACGAGTATTGATGATGTCAATGATAAGGAAATATCTCACTTTGACAATATTCAATCCAATAAGGAATTTTTTGAAGTGGGAAGAAACTCAATTAAGAAGAATGAGGCTGCGGTAGTTACTTTTGCAGGGGGCATGGGAAGCCGATGGACAGAGGGCGCAGCAGTCGTTAAGCCAATCAATCCATTTATAAGGATGACAGATAAATACAGGACATTTATAGAGATACACCTTGCAAAAAGCAGAAAGACAGGCAATGACTCCGGCGTGATAATTCCTCATGTATTTACAACAAGCTATCTCACTCATGGCGCTATAGAGGATTATCTGAAGCGGCTGAATTACTTTAATGAGGCAGAGAGGATATATCTGTCGCCTGCAAAGAGCATTGCTCACAGGGTCTATCCTACTGAGAGGGATTTGAGGTTTCTATATGAGGTGGAACTTCAACAGAAAGAGGATGAAAATGTGCAGAAAGTGCAGGATAGTGTAAACAGGGCATTAATAGACTGGGCAAAATCCCTCGGCGAGGGAGAAGACTACTCAGAGAACAAACCAATTATGAGGTTTAACCCACCGGGGCACTGGTATGAAATACCAAACCTCTTAAAGAACGGCGCCCTTGCAAAGATGATAACAGGGAATCCAAATCTAAAATATCTGCTATGTCATAATATTGATACAATGGGCGCAGGCATTGAGCCTTCGCTCTTAGGGCTGCACATTGCAAATAATTCATGTCTCACATTTGAGGTGACGCCGAGAAGATTTGAAGACCGCGGCGGCGGATTGGCTAAGATAAACGGATACATGCAGCTTATAGAGGGGCTTGCGCTGCCCAAAGACGAGGATGAATATAAATTGAGCTACTACAACACACTCACAAACTGGGTTAACATAGACTTATTGCTTGAGTTCTTCGGTCTTGACAGGGATGCCATTATAGATGCTCAAAGAGATACCGGAAAATATAGAAGAGTTATTGAGGCAATACAGAAGGTTGAAAAACTGATGCCTACTTATGTAACAATTAAGAATGTAAAGCATGTATGGGGCAGAGGGCAGGAAGACATATTCCCTGTTGCGCAGTTTGAAAAGCTATGGGGTGATATGACAGCTATTAAAGCTTTAAAAACAGATTATGTATCTGTCTCAAGGTACAGGGGGCAGCAATTAAAAGACCCCTCACAGCTTGACAGGTGGCTTAATGACGGGTCTTTTGAGTATGTGAGGGAGATGAGTTGGTTTTAAAGCTTGTCGTATTCTTCCGGCTCTACATTTGCTGCTTTAGACATGGCCTTCTCAAACTTTTTTCAAACACGTCTTCTGGGAATCTGACGAAGCCCCTTTTCAGTTGTTAATTTTTCAGGTTCTTCCGGGAAGTATGTGGATAAGCGCTGTCATTCCCGCAGTCCGTTGAGCGGGAATCCAGACAGCTAAAGAACTGGATGCCCGATTAAAAACTTCGGGCATGACGTTTAATTTATGTGTCTTTACTTATGAACTCATTAGTATATTGTAGTATCTGTGAAGATACTGGATTCCCGCTCAACGGACTGCGGGAATGACGGTTCAATGTTCGAGCTTGTAAACAGACTCTATTTGTGACACGTGATATAATCAGGATATCCCGGATTCATAGGGATGGACTAAAATAATTTATAGAATGAGTGAGGTGCCCAG
>JACQXF010000003.1 GCA_016208855.1 Nitrospirota bacterium
GGTATGGTATGAAGCGCATGAAACAGCTGAGTCTGCCATCAAACGAGAGAAGAACATAAAGAAATGGGAAAGGAGTTGGAAACTGAAACTTATTGAGAAAGGGAATCCCGATTGGAATGACTTATATTGTAGTATCTGTGAGGATACTGGATTCCCGCCCCCGATTACTAACTTCGAGGGCAGGCTTAAGGATGCGGGAATGACGTCTTAAGTGTGCTTTTCACAGGAAAACCTGAAGAACCACAACAATAGAAACTAATAGTTGTTTGTAAAATATGTACTTTATTTTCACAGCACCATTCTTTATATTTAATAAACCTCCTGCAGCTCGCTGCGGGGCATCCACATTATTCCGCATTTGCCTACCATCAAGGTCCTTAATCATGATGACACGGAATCAGTGAGTCTAAAGTATTGGATTCCTGCTTCTGCAGGAATAACAAAATAAGCAACAAAAAGAATTCCCCAACTGTTGCAAGCACAGGTTGATAGTTCTGCATATTTACAATATATAAAAGGTACATGATTTTTGAAGGATTGACAAGTTTTTTGTTGATTATTTACAGTTTTTCAACTGTAATATATACCTTAAGAGTTTAAAGACTCGCCTTGAGAAACATTTATACAGCCATAATATGAAAGGGGAAACACCAAATCTCACAGGTAATCATTAAAAAAGCAGATTATGAATACAGCGCGCTTAAGCCCCTGCTTTTTGATATGCTTGAATCGCTTGCGGGCGGCATTATCAAAAAAAGAAGCCGTGTGCTTATAAAGCCTAACCTCCTTGCGCCTGAGCCGCCTGAGAGGGCTATAGTGACCCATCCTCTTATCGTAAAGGCAGTAGTTGAATATGTGCTTGAGAAAGGCGCCTTGCCTTGTATATCCGACAGTCCTGCTGTCGGCTCTTTTGATAAGATTATGCGTAACAGCGGTATTAAAGATGCGCTTAACGGCCTTAGCGTGGAATGCAGGGAGTTTACCAAAACTATTTTAGTTGACGCCGGCAAACCCTTTCATAAGATAGAGATTGCAGAGGACGCTCTGAATACAGATATTGTAATAAACCTTCCTAAGCTTAAAACCCATTCACAGATGCTCCTTACGCTCGGAGTAGAATCTATAAGATTGTTAAGCCTTCAGTGACCATGATGGACGGCATCCTTGCAATGGAGGGCGAAGGGCCTGGCAAAAGCGGAAAACCGCGCAATATTGGCATAGTCCTTGGAAGCACAGATACAATGGCCATAGACTTTACAGTATGCAGTATGCTTGGCATAGAGCCTGAGAGGCTCTTTACCAACCAGATGGCGATAGAGGACGGCTACGAAGAAGACATTAAGATAGAAGGCGATATGCCGCGGATAACGGACTTTGAACTGCCTGAGATAAGGACTCTCGTATGGGGGCCTGAAAAATTTCAGGGGTTTGTCAGAAGGCACATTGTGCAGAGGCCTGTATGCAATGATGATATGTGCAGGCTATGCGGTGAATGCTGGAGATATTGCCCTGCAAAGGCGATAAGCCATGACAAAAAACGCATTCATTTTGATTATGACAAATGCATAAGGTGCTACTGCTGTATTGAGGTCTGCCCGCATGGGGCGCTTAAGGCAAAAGAGACCAAAGCAGGAATGGTTATGAGAAGGGTTCTTAAGGTATAATTGCATAGATGTTATACAGCCTTGCATAGATGCTATGCAATCGTTACGCATTTTTTGTGTATTATCCCATAAAAACAATGTTAGATTTTCTGGCATATATATTGCTTTCTATTAAAGAACAAAATTATAAAGTTTACAAATTCTTAACTGATGAGCCTCTTGCAAAAGTATCAAGGAAATCGTTTCCGCCGTCATACCCGCCCCCGATTAAGGCCTTCGAGGGCAGGCTCCGGCGGGTATTTAGAAGCCTGCCCTCGAAGGCCTTAATCGGGGGTCTTTGATTTTAAAGAATACTGGATTCCCGCTTACAAACTGCGGGAATGACGAATAAAGACTTTTGCAAGAGCCTCTGATAATAGTGATATGATAAAACAAATGGCGCAGTTTAATTGGTATCAGCGCATACTATTTTCTGTGATGTTGTGTGTCGCAGCGGCGGCTGTTGTATTTGTAAGTTCGGGGGATATTCTCGCCGCAGAGGGTATGGCGCAAGAGGAAAACATTCTTGACAGGCCTCTTGAAGAGATAGTAGGCCAGCTTGCCCCTCAGAATCAATTAACACTTTTCCCTTGTTCTGACTGTCATAATGATCTGCCTCCTAATCCAAAGAAGCGTGAACTTGGAGAGCCGCACAATGAACTGCCTGGAATATTTAAACACGATGCCAAGAACAGATGGTGCCTTGACTGTCATGATATGCGCAACAGGGATAAGCTGAGGCTGCTAAACGGCGCTTTAGTTGATTTTAAGGAATACTACAGGCTATGCGAGCAGTGTCATGGAAGGATTTACAGGGAATGGAAGGTCGGCGTCCATAATAAAATCACAGGACACTGGAAAGGCGAAAAGCAGTATTGGCATTGCGCTAAGTGTCATAACCCTCATGACCCTGTATTTAAGCCTCAAAAGCCGGCGCCCCCGCCGAGAAAACCGACAGAGATCTATATTAAGACTAAAAAATAAAAGGATGGATAATGTCAGAGAATAAAAATACAGAACACAGAGCACAAAAGACAGATATAACAAGGAGGAAGTTCCTTGCCGGTCTGGCTGCATGCGCCTCTGCACTGTCGCTTCCTCTGAATGCCGATGCATCTATGCTGGAGGAGTATTTCAGGCAGCATTTTAAAAGGCTTGATAAGGATGAGTTAAATACTATTCTTAAGAATCTTGAAAAAGAGTTTTCACAAAAATATGAGAAGGCTGTCACAGTAAAGGCAACTCCTGCAATGGAGGATGTCCTATTCGGTTATACGCTTGACGTGTCGCGCTGCATTGGCTGCAGGAAATGTGTTTATGCCTGTATTAAGGAGAACAATCAGTCAAGAAACCCTCAGATTCACTGGATAAAAGACCTTGAGTTTAAAAGAGATGAAAAGTGGTTTCACTTTAAAGACTCTGAGCCTTATTATGACCCTCCTGAGGTACCGCAGAAGGGACGCTTTTATCTGCCTGTGCAGTGCCAGCAGTGCAAAAACCCTCCGTGTGTGAAGGTTTGCCCTGTAAAGGCAACATGGCAGGAGCCTGACGGCATTGTGGTTGTGGATTATAACTGGTGTATTGGATGCAGGTACTGTATGGCAGCATGCCCCTATGAGGCAAGACGGTTTAACTGGGGCAAGCCGGATATCCCAAAAGAAGAACTAAATCCGAATATGCATTATCTTGGAAACAGGCCAAGGCCTAAAGGGGTGGTGGAGAAATGCACATGGTGCATTCAGAGGACAAGGGAAGGACGCTATCCTGCGTGTATTGAAATATGTCCTACAGGCGCAAGGAAGTTTGGAAATCTCTTGGACCCAGAGAGCGATGTGCGTCAGGTGCTTGATAATTTCAGGGTCTTCAGGCTGAAGGAAGATTTGGGCACAAACCCAAAGTTCTTCTACTTCTTTAGTCTTGGGACGCATATTAAGGCAAAGTAAGGTGAGGTAAAGGAATGTTTAATGGACTCGGCAAAATACTAAAAGTATTATCAAGCGGCAGCAAGGCATATAAGCTGTGGGTAGCTGTGCTCTTTGTCCTCATCGCGATAGGGACGGCGTTGCTCATTAAACAGTTTGACGAAGGGCTTATTGCCACTAATATGCGGGATCAGGTCTCATGGGGATGGTATATCGCAAACTTTACCTTTCTTGTAGGAGTTGCGGCAGCAGCAGTTGTACTTGTTGTGCCCGGGTATCTTTATCACTATGAACCAATAAAAGAGATAGTTATACTTGGCGAGATAATGGCTGTCTCTGCTGTCGTGATGTGTCTTGTATTTGTAACCATTGATATGGGAAGCCCTGAGCGGTTCTGGCATTTGATACCCCTCATAGGCATCTTTAATTTTCCGCAGTCCATACTTGCATGGGATGTGCTTGTGCTGAACGCCTATCTGGTCTTAAATTTATCCATTGTCTCATACACTCTCTATAAACTCTATAAAGGCGAGCATTACAGCAAAAAGATTATGATGCCTCTTATTATATTGTCAATCCCTGCTGCGATTAACATACATACAGTAACTGCCTTTATCTACGCAGGAATTCCTGCAAGGCCATTCTGGAATATTGATGTATTGGCGCCAAGGTTTATTGCCTCTGCATTCTGCTCAGGCCCTGCATTTATGCTTATTATCTTTCAGATTATAAGGAAGACGACCCCCTTTAAGATTAAAGATGAGGCGCTTTTTAAAATCGGTGAGATAATGATGTATGCCATGATTTTAAATCTCTTCTTCCTCTTCTCAGAGACATTTACGGCAACATATTTGCCTTCAAATAAGAATGCATCACATGAGTATCTCTGGCACGGACTTAATGGGTATAATCAGCTTGTACCCTGGATATGGAGCGCGCTTGTATTGAATCTGGCTGCCTTTTTATTGCTCTTAATCCCAAAAACAAGGAAAAAGCTTACCACCCTGAACTTGGCATGTGTTTTGTTATTTGTAGGCATATATATTGAGAAGGGCCTTGGGCTTGTCGTCCCGGGGTATATACCAAGTGCGCTTGGCGAGATATATGAGTATTTCCCAAATACTCTTGAAATCGGCATATCCATAGGCGTATGGGCATTTGGGCTTTTAGTCTTTACCCTGCTTTCAAAGATAGCAATAGCTGTAATCTCCGGCGAGCTAAGATGCGAATGCAGCTTAGAGGCTAAATGCAGCGATAACGCTTAAAAAACGATTTCAAATTCGTCAGATTATCCATAACTTACCGCAAGTTCTTCATTTCATTTTTCTCTGTGCTATACTTTCTAAGTATGGAGGATGAGTAATGCTAAAGACAGCAGTATTGAAACAATCAAAACACCCCTATATATCTACCAACCCGAAGATATCAAAAGGGAGCGCCGTAATATCGGGCACAAGAGTAAGGGTAATAGACATAGCTATAGAATATGACAGGCTTGGCATGTCTCCAGACCAAATATTGGACGCCCATCCGCATCTTAGCCTTGAGGCAGTTCATGATGCCCTTTCATATTATTATGAGAACCAAAAAGCTATAGATGAGAAGATAAAAAAAGATAAAGAGTTTATAGAGAAAATTGCAAAAGGAACCACTTCAATTTTGAAGAAGCGCAGTGGCTAAACTGAATTTTTATTTAGATGAAAGCGTCAATGCTGCTGTTGCAAATGGCTTGATAAGACGCGGAGTTAATGCAATATCTGCAAAAGATGCAGGCGGTCTTGGGCTGTCGGATGGAGAACAGCTAAACTATGCACTGAAAAACAATCTCGTTATAGTGACGCATGACGCCGACTTCTTGTCTTTAGGTAAAGAACATGAGCATAGGGGGATTGTATTTGTCTATCAGCAGAAATACTCAGTTGGGGACTTAATAAGAAATCTAAAGTTGTTATGGGATGTGGCAGAGCAGAAAGACATGAAGAATCACGTGGAATTTTTATAAGTTCTATATAGGGTCTATGCCTTTGTCCCTATTAGAAAAAGGATGAAAGAAATGAGAGTGCATTATGATGATGAGGTTGTGATGCCCTATTCCCCGAGCTAATAAGCTCTACCCCAGTTCAATGAGGAAGTGCAACACTTGGAGAAACAGCCTTATAGCTGGTACTCTGGGTGGATATGGAAAAGAGATACAAGCACATGAGTCTTGAAGAGAGGGATAGGGTAGCAGAAATGAAGTCGTTTGGGCACACA
>JACQXF010000044.1 GCA_016208855.1 Nitrospirota bacterium
GCATCAGAAGGAGTTGGGGATTGCTCCGATAATCATTACCTCGCCAAAGCACGGCGCTTCACATTCTCATTTTGAAGAAATTGACGGTATAAATGTTTACAGGACTACGAAGAATGACTTTGGGGCGGCCCCTTTCATAAGAGAAGTAAGGTTAATAGATACGCTCTGTAGAAAAATCAAAGAGATCATAGAGATTGAAAAGCCTGATATAATTCATGCCCATTCACCGAGCTTAAACGGCATAGCTGCTTTAATGGCCGGGAGAAAATATGACATTCCTGTTGTTTATGAAGTAAGGGCATTTTGGGAAGACGCAGCAGTTGACCACGGGACGTTTAAAGAGGGGTCATTTAAATACAGAGTCAGCAGGTTTATTGAGACAGAGCTGCTAAAAAGAGTTGATTCATTATTTACGATATGTGAAGGGTTGAAAGGGGAAATGATATCAAGGGGAATTGGAGATGACAGAATTACAGTTATCCCTAACTGTGTTGATGCCGAACTATTTACATCTGTGCAGCGTAATGAGGATATAGTAAAGAAATATAGTTTGGAAAACAAAATAGTTTTTGGCTTCATAGGTTCTTTTTATCATTACGAGGGGCTGGATATTTTGATAGACGGCTTTCAGAGGTTAGTGCCAAAAATAAATAATGCAAAGCTTCTTCTCGTTGGAGACGGCTCTGAAAAGGATAATTTATACAAGAAGGTAAAAGAGAAAGGCTTGCATAACGATATAATCTTTACAGGGAAGGTTCCTCATGCAGAGGTGAAAAGTTATTATTCAGTCATAGATTTCCTTGTGTATCCAAGGGAATCTATGAGGCTTACCGAGCTTGTCACACCTCTTAAACCGCTTGAGGCTATGGCAATGGGAAAAATTGTTGCTGGCAGCGATGTTGGAGGGATAAAAGAGTTGGTAACTAACGGCAAGGACGGATTTCTATTTAAAGCAGGCGATACAGAAGACCTTTCAAGGCTGCTTATTGAGTTAGCCGTGAACAGAGAAAATCTTAAGGCAGTATCATCTGCAGCAATTCAGACAGTGCGGATGAAACACAACTGGGAATCGGCAGTGAAGAGATATCTGCCGGTGTATGGGAAATTGGTTAAGTAAAAATGTGCGGAATTGCCGGGATAATTGACATTTCTTCAACTCCTGAAAGGTCTCTCATAGAGAGGATGTGCAGGGTAATGAAACACAGGGGTCCTGACGGAGAGGGATATTATACTGATAATAACGCTGCGCTCGGACATAGGAGATTAAGCATTATAGACCTTGAAGGCGGCAAGCAGCCGATGAGCAATGAGGACGGGACTATATGGATAACATTTAACGGCGAGATATATAACTTCTCTGAAATAAAAGATGAGCTCTCAAGGAAGGGGCATAGATTTAAGACCCGCAGCGATACTGAAACCATCATACACGCCTATGAAGAGTATGGCGAGGAGTGTGTTAAGAAGTTCAGGGGCATGTTTGCATTTGGTTTATGGGATAGTAAACGGAAAATACTATTTATTGCGAGGGACCGTTTAGGCAAGAAACCGCTTTACTATTATAATGATGATAAAAAGATTATCTTTGCTTCAGAACTCAAGGCTGTTCTTCAGGACAGGAGCATAAACCGGGAGTTTGACCGTGCTGCTCTTGTTGATTACCTCACATATAATTACATACCCTTCCCGGAAACAATATTTAAGGATATCTATAAACTTCCGCCTGGACATTACATGACTGTAGATGTTGAGTCTGATTTGTCTTTAACGATAAAACAATACTGGGACATACAATACAATCCTGATTACTCTGTAAGCGAAGATGAGTGGGCAGAGAGGTTAAGGGAAAAACTAAAAGAGGCTGTGAAGATAAGACTAATAAGCGATGTTCCCTTAGGGGCGTTTCTTAGCGGGGGCATTGACTCAAGCGCGGTTGTTTCCCTGATGA
This sequence comes from Nitrospirota bacterium, assembly GCA_016208855.1. Classification (GTDB taxonomy): domain Bacteria; phylum Nitrospirota; class Thermodesulfovibrionia; order UBA6902; family DSMQ01; genus JACQXF01. Next base: position 1,949 of record JACQXF010000044.1, read on the forward strand.
GCATGGTGCAGGGCAGCCGAGTAAAGACATTCAGCATTGGTTTTAAAGAAGAGGAGTTCAGCGAGCTAAGATATGCGAGAGAGGTTGCAGACAAATTTGGGACAGAGCATATTGAGATGATAGTAGAGCCTGACGCAATTGAGATGCTGCCGGCTCTCTCATGGGAGTTTGATGAACCATTTGCAGATTCATCGGCGATTCCAACTTATTATGTGTCAAAGATGGCGAGGGAACATGTAACCGTTATACTTTCAGGCGATGGAGGAGACGAAACATTTGCAGGCTACAGGCGCTACCAATGGGCAAGGGATATGCAGAGGCATGACTGGATGCCTGCCTGTCTAAAAAAGATGCTTTTTGGTTTCCCTGCATCTGTCCTGCCTGAAGGGGTAAAGGGAAAGGGAATGCTTGAGCATCTCTCAAAAGACCCGTTTGAGAGGTTTGCAGGGCTTAATACATTCAGCGATAAACATTATCTAAAGAGCTTGCTTCATAGAGATGTTCTTGCAGGCGTTCAACAAAACTCTAACGGAAAGCTGCCGGACTACACATATTTAAGAAAATTTTATGACGGCTGCAACAGCAAGGATTATCTAACAAGGATACAGTATACAGACACCAAGACATACCTTGCAGAAGACATACTTACAAAGGTTGACAGGGCGAGTATGCTATGCAGTCTTGAGACACGCGCGCCCTTGCTTGATCATGAGGTAGTAGAGCTTGTCGCTTCTGTGCCCGCATCTCTTAAAATCAAAGATGGCGAGACAAAATATATCCTTAAAAAGGCAATGACTAGTATCCTGCCCGATAGTATCTTATACAGAAAGAAAATGGGTTTTGGCGTGCCGCTTGTACATTGGTTTAAAAATGACCTGACAGGATATGCAAGGGAAACGCTTCTTTCCAAAGGAGCAAAAGAGAGGGGTATCTTCAATCCTGACTATATAGAGGGCATGTTAAACAGTCATCAAAAAACAGGCAGAGACCTCAGCGCCAGAATATGGGCGCTGTTATTTTTTGAGCATTGGTGCAGAAATTGGATAGACGCCTGAGGATCTTGCAAAAGTCTTTATGCGTCATTCCCGAGGTCTTTATCGGGAATCCAGTATTTCTTAAAATCAAAAACCCCCGATTAAGACCTTCGAGGGCAGGCTTCTGGATACCCGCCGGAGCCTGCCCTCGAATGGCGTAATCGGGGGCGGGTATGACAACAATATCGATTCGTTTGAGATTTTTGCAAGGGCCTGTTATTTTTTGAGCATTGGTGCAGAAATTGGATGGATATATGATTATTGCCAAAAAATCTCAAAAGTCCGCTCAAGTGAGTCCTGCTCATCACTGGATTTGGAAGTTCTTTGCGTGTTGGTTTGTCTGCATTATTTATCCTGTTATTTCAATGTCAGAAATAAATCCTACTGCCCATAAAGAAGTTGTAGTAGTTGATTTTGAAAAAGGAATCCCTTCAAGCGATGAAGGGAGTAAAATAGGATTTAGAAAAAAGGATAAGGCAAGAGGCAGAATAGCAGACGGCGGCGCTGAGGGCAGCGCAAAGAGCGGGGTTTTTACGATAGGCCCTGAACAGAAAGACAAAGATACATATATTCAGGGTAATGTAAGAAGGCAGTATCTTTATACGCAGAGTGAGCAGTACAAAGAAAACGGGCCTAATGCCTTGTCGTTTTGGGTTAAGCTGCCTGCAGACAGTATTTTAATAAACAGGATTGAAGAGATAAAGATTGGAGAAAAAGTTATAGCCGGAAAGAATACAGGGCGTGATACCCTCGGAGTCTGGACATACCACTGGCGATATGGTGATATGGGAGTCGGGGGGGAGGACAATAACAGCCTCTCTACAGACTCTATGATGCATGGCTACTGCAATATCAGGTTTAATGAGAAGGTTCAAGGCAGATGGGTTAGGATAGTGTTTTCTGCGTCTGCATTTAAGCAGGCGAGGAATTATTACCATTTCTATGGCGCACGAGCTGTGACAGACGACCTCCAGTTTTTTTCATCTCTGAGGCAGCTGCAATTTAGGGTCTTGCCGCAGATAGAAAAGGCGGAAGATTTTCAGATTGACCAGATTAAGCTGATATATCAGGAGCCAACAGCAATATTTGAAAGAGATTTTTTTGAAGAAAAGCTCTCTAAAGACATCGGTGATTTCTTAGTTCCGGTAACAATCAGAAATCCTACCCATAAAGACAGAAGATACAGGGTGTTTATAAGCAGTGTGCTTGGAGTAGAAAGAGAGATAATGAATAAGGCAGTAAGTCTTACTGATAACATAAAGGCAGGTTCAGCTATTCAAAATGCAGTTCGAGGCGACGGAGGAGTTGGCGTAGTGGAGCTAAAATCAAAAGGCAATAAGTCTGTAATAGGAGACGAAATACATATCCCCGCAGGCGGTATATGGAAAGGGGAATTAATCCATCATATAAGGCCTGAAATGTTAGGCAAAAATATAACAGTGAAATTTGACGGCTTAGAGTTTTATGCCCGCAGGGATACGCTTACCACATCTGTTATTGTGTGGGACCCTGAGGATGCAAGCACAAAGGAGATGGATTATATTGAGTCAGCCCCAAGCAATGCGGATGACGGCAATCATCAGGGGCCTTTTGGGTTTCCTAAGCAAAATAAACTTCCTCTTGGATGGAGAAGCGAAAATATACCATTAAATCAGGTTGGGGGATATTTTGTATCAGTTATACATTTAACTGATTGAGGTTCATTGAAAATCCTTGTAGTTACTTCTGTATTTCCCAATTCAAAACAGCCGTCTCTTGGCGTCTTTGTGAGAGAGAGGATGTTTAATGTTGCGAGGCACTGCGAGCTAAAGGTGGTAGCGCCTGTGCCATGGTTTCCTTTTATAAGGTATCTAAAAAAAGATTACAGGCCTATAGTCCCTTATTTTGAGATGCAGGAGGGCATAGAGGTATATCACCCTAAGTTTTTTAATATTCCTCGTTTTTTTAAGTTTCTTGATGGGTTTTTTTTCTTTATTTCATCAATAGTTACAATAATGAAGATAAAGAATAAATTTAACTTTGATTTAATTGATTCCCACTTTGCATATCCTGATGGTTTTGGCGCTGTGCTTCTTGGCAAGGTGTTTAGGAAGCCAGTTGCCATCACTGTAAGAGGGACAATTAAGAAACTCCTGCAGCATTCGCTTATCAGGGCGCAGATTAAGTATGCATTAAAGAATGCCGAAAGGGTCTTTACTGTATGTGATGACCTTAAGAGAGTTGTCACTGGACTTGGCATACCCGAGAACAAGACTGCGGTTATATCAAACGGTGTGGATATTGAGAAGTTTAAGCCTATGCAAAAGGCAGATGCCCGCCAGGCATTAGGACTCCCTATGGATAAGAAGATTATAGTTTCTGTCGGAGGGCTTGTTAAGCGCAAGGGGTTTCACAGAGTAATTTCTGCTATGCCTGAGATAAAAAAAACCATCCCTGATTTGAGTTATATAATCATTGGCGGGGCGTCTGTTGAGGGCAATTACGAGCCAGAGCTGAGGCGCATGGTAAAGGCGCTGGAGTTAGAAAGAGAAGTTATTTTTGCAGGCGCTGTTCAGCACAGCGAGCTTTATAAATGGCTAAGCGCATCAGATGTCTTTTGTCTTGCAACGAGCAATGAAGGCTGGGCAAATGTTTTCCTTGAGGCAATGGCATGCGGACTGCCTGTTGTGACTACGAATGTTGGAGGCAATAAAGAAGTTGTTTCGTCAGGGGATTATGGATTATTGTTTTGGCTTGACCAGAAGAATGAGTTGATAAACGCGTTGACAGAGGCTTTAAATAAATCATGGGACAGAGCAAAAATTATTAACTATGCTGGGTCTAATATATGGGATGTAAGAGTCAAAGACCTGCTGCTTCATTTTCAGAATGTTATAAACCTTAAAGAAATCCATTTCACAGGAAGAAAATAAACTACAGTGAGTTTTTTTGTAAGAGAAATACTTTTTCCTATTCATGAAATGTTCAAAGGACATAATACCATCTCTGCCCTTAAGGCGCTTGAGCAAAGCCAGTGGCATAGCAGAGAGCAGCTAAGCAGATTACAGTCAGAGAAAATACAGGATATATTAAACTATGCCTGCGCACGCATTGCTTATTACAAAGGGCTTTTTGAATCTAAAGGGATAAAACCATGCGATATAAAAAGCGCAGCAGATTTAAAGATGTTTCCGTTTCTTACAAAAGAGATAATACGTGAAAATACCAATATTCTTAAGGCAGATAACGGAGCTAATCTCACAAAGTCTAATACAGGAGGCTCTACAGGCGGGCCTTTAACATTTTACCTTGGTAAAGACAGGATCAGCGCTGATGTGGCTGCAAAAATAAGGGCTACACGCTGGTGGGATGTGGATATAGGAGACAGAGAGGCAGTTATATGGGGCTCGCCTGTGGAGCTTACAAAACAGGACAGGATAAGACAGCTCAGGGACATGATCTTCCTGACTAAACTTCTTTCTGCATTTAATATGACAGAGAAGACAATGTCAGAATATCTTGACTTTCTCAGAGCCTTTAAGCCTCTGCACATCTTTGGTTATCCCAGTTCCATCTATCTTCTGTGCAGCTATGCGAGGAGAAAAAATATAAGGCTCGATAATATCGGAGTAAAGGTTGTCTTTTGCACTGCCGAAAGGCTTTATGATTATCAGCGCGAATTGATATCAGAGATATTCAATGCCCCTGTTGCCAATGGCTATGGCGGCAGGGACTCCGGCTTTATAGCCCATGAATGCCCTGAAGGTAGAATGCATATAACGGATGAAAATATAATAGTTGAGATAATAGACCCTGAAGGAAACCCCTTGCCTGCTAATAACGCAGGAGAGATTGTCGTTACTCATCTAATGTCCCATGACTTTCCTTTTATAAGATATAAAACAGGAGATGTAGGGGTTCTTTCAGATGAACAATGTCCGTGCGGCAGGGGGCTTACAGTTTTAAAATCAATTGAGGGACGAAGTACGGATTTTATTATTACCCCTGACGGGAAGATAATGCACGGACTGTCCCTCATATATGTTATGAGGGAACTGGAAGGCATAGATGAGTTTAAGATAATTCAGGAAGAACCTGATCTCTTTACAGTAAACATAGTGAGGAACCCACTGTTTAATGACAGGAGTGAAGAAGTTATAATTAATGGTTTCAGGAAGATAACAGGCAGTGATATAAAGATTAACTTTTTATATCCACTAAAGATAGAAGCGGAGAAATCAGGTAAATTCCGCTATGTAGTTTCTAAGGTTCAAACTCCATATACTAAGAACTGAGAACGAGGATAATATGGCTGGCATATTAAGGGTTGGGATACTTGCTGCACTGGTAACGGCGGTGTATTATCCAGAGCTTTATTCAATGGTGTTAACATGGGCTGATAAGAAAGAATACTCTCATGGCTTTCTCATTCCTTTTATATCAGGCTATGCAATATGGGTAAAAAGGGATGAGTTACGCTCCGTGCCGGTTAAGCCTGCCTTTGCAGGTGTTTTTATATTGCTGGCTGGCGTCTTGATGCTGGTCTTAGGCTATATAGCATTTGAGCCGTTTTTGCGGCAGGTCTCTTTAATTATAACCATTTCAGGCTTGATATATTTTCTCTTTGGAAAGATGATGTACCGGGCGCTGGTATTTTCTGTATGGTATCTGCTTTTTATGATTCCTCTGCCTTATGTTCTGATGAATAATATTGCCGTGAGTCTTAGACTTATAGATGCCACGGTTACTTTTAAGACGCTGAACTTTTTAGGTATGCCCATAGTACAGGATGGCGCCTCCCTTGAGCTGCCGCATATGAGCCTTGTAGTCGCAGACCTTTGCACAGGCATACTATCGATTGTTGCCATAATGGCGATAGCTGTTCTTTATGCATATTTCACACAGAGAAATTTACCAAGCAGGCTGGCGCTTGTTTTTCTTTCTGTGCCTATAGCTGTCATTAGCAATATGTTCAGGCTTATAATGACAGTCGGGCTTGCATATTTTTATGGTCAGAAGGCGTTAAGCAGTGTTGTTCATGAGTTTCACGGGACCGTAAATTTCCTCGTAACAGTATTTCTTCTGTTTGTTGCAGGTAAGTTCATAAGAAAGATTGACTTAATGGTTTCCAAAAGGACGCTTTGATGAAAAGACATAATCTCTATTATATGGTTGCATGCGCCATTTTAGTGTTTGCCGTGTTATACATAAGGTTTTACAATAAGCAGTCAGAGGTTTTGCCGCCGTATCCGCTCGATGCGTTGCCAACAAGTTTTGGCGGTTTTCTGGGCGCAGATAATTTTTCTCCTGTCAGAGACTTCTATGACCATTCAGCAGATGAATGGATCTTAAGAAACTATACAAGAACCCCTGAAGATAAACCAATACGTGTTTTTGTTGGCTACTGGAAAAGCCAGAACGAACTCAAGAAGGTTACTGCTCCGCGATACACAGCAGGCGGCTGGGGCTATTACTGGATTAAGACAAAGCCTGTACCCTTCGGCTCTTCTACGGCTGGCCTGAGGGAGTTTCTCAATGAGAAGGGGCAGGAGAAGGAGCTGGTTTATTATTGTTATATACTAGACAAGAAAGTCATTTCAGATGAATACCATCTGAAATTTTTAAGCATGGTCAGCTCGCTTTTTTATGGCAGAAATAATGCATGGGTATTAAGAGTATCTATGCCTGTTACTAATGAATGGACTGTAGAGCAGGCTGAAAAATATGAAGAAGAATTTATAAGCGAACTTATACCTTTACTTCAGAAATATATGTAAGTTATTGGCAGTAACGAGTAACGAGTTTAAGAAGACCCTTTGCTTGTAGCTCGTCACTCGTAACTTGTTACTATATTTAATATGGCAGCCCTTTCAATTGTTACATTTATAATATCCTCTATCGTGGCTTTAGCCGTTCTATTTAAGAAACACAAGCAGCTCTCCCTTGTGGTATTTTCTCTCGGGTTGTTTGCCACAGCCTTTGTTACGCTTGGTGACGCCCTGAGCATACTAAGCCCGGCATGGTTTAGTTTATGGAAAAAGGCAGTATTTATTGTTGAGTCTTTAATGGCTCCGGTGTGGCTTCTGTTTACCATGAGCTATGCAAGGAGTGATTACAGGAGGGTCACCGGGAGATTTTCCAAACTGCTTCTTTTTCTTTCCCCATTGTTTGTACTCATTATATTTATTGTGCCTGAAGAGGCGTTTTTTTACTCCCCTGAATTTGAGAGTGAGAGAGTGCTGTTTTTAGGCAATGCCGGCTATATATTTAATATCCTGCTATTGCTCTACTCTGTGGTCTCAATAGCAAATTTAGAGGCGACATTGAGAAGTTCTTCCGGGGTAAGCCGTTGGCAGATCAAGTACGCAATGCTTGGCGTTTTTGGGATTCTTGCAGCTAATATATTTTATTACAGTCATGCCCTTCTTTACCGCTCTATTAATATGAATCTCCTGCCTGTAAGAACAGGCGTGCTGTTGATTTCAAGCCTTCTGATAGGTTTTTCAATATTAAGGCATAAGTTTATGGATGTGGAGGTTACTGTCTCAAGAAATGTTTTCTATAAATCGTTAAGCATAATTATTATCGGCTTTTATCTTCTGGGGCTTGGCCTGATAGGCGAGGGTATGCGGTATCTTGGGCCAAAGGCAGGAAGAAATATTACAACCTTCCTTGGTTTTTTGGGCGCAATTGCTATTATGGCAGTTATTCTTTCAGAGCAGTTAAGGAAAAAGGCAATGGTTTTTATAAATAAAAATTTTTATAGTCAAAAATATGATTACAGAACTCAGTGGCTCCAGTTTACGCAGCGCATATCTTCAAGGAGGTCTTTTGATGAGTTGTTGGACTCTCTAACAGAGGAATTTAAAGAAGCCATAGGCGTTAGAGGCGCCTCTATCTGGCTTAAAGGAAGAAGCAGCGGGGAGTATATATGCGCACGGCTGTCAGAGGCCCCTAATGTTAGCATAAAGCCCCCCGGAGAGCTTATTGAATTTCTTAACAGCAAAAGATGGGTCTTTAATATAAATGACAAACGATGTAAGGGGATAGCGGTAAGCAGCGCGGAGTTTATTGCTAAAACCAAGGCCTCGCTGATTATTCCTCTTTTTATGGCAGAAGATCTTCTTGGATTTGTAATTCTCATGGAAGGGCTTGCGAATAATGATTATAATTTTGAAGATTATGATTTATTAAGGACACTTGCTAATCAGGCTGCAGCCTCAATAATGAACGCGAGGCTTAGCGAGGAACTCTTAGAGGCAGGAGAAGTGGAAGCAATGGGCAGGCTGTCTTCATTTATCATACATGACCTTAAGAACACAGCATCAATGCTTTCAATGATAGCGCAGAATGCAGAGGAGCATATTGATAACCCTGATTTCCAGAGGGATGCTGTAAAGTCAGTAGCCAATACTGCCGAAAAGATTAATGGGCTTATTCAGAAGCTCAAAAATCTTCCGAGCAAGGTCACTTTAAACCTTCAATATTCTGATCTGTCAGATAGTATAAAGGAGGCCATTAAGGAGTTAAAGGTAAACGGTAAGACGGGCCTTTTCTATGAGGGGAGAGGGCCTGTAATGGCAAGGTTTGACAAAGAAGAGATAAAAAAGGTTATCCTAAATTTAGTCCTTAACGCGCTGGATGCAACTTCCGTAGAGGGCAATATAAAGATTACGCTCGGGACTGAAGGGGGCAGGGGGATTGTTTGTGTTTCTGATAACGGACAGGGCATGTCAAAGGAGTTTATGGAGACACGGCTCTTTAAACCTTTTCAGACAACGAAGAAAAAGGGCCTTGGCATAGGGCTATATCAATGCAAGGCAATCATAGATGCCCACGGCGGGGAGATGAGGGTAAAAAGTGAAGAAGGCAGGGGGACTGATTTTTTCATATACCTTCCATTGGAAGTTTAACTATATCTAAAGAAATGAATTGAGGTGTAATAATGAATCAAAATCACGTTATATGGCATAATGGGTTTGTAAGTAGGGCAGATAGAAATAATCTCAATAACCATATAAGCGGTCTGGTGTGGTTTACAGGTCTTTCAGCCTCTGGCAAATCTACAATTGCTCATCTTGTTGAGAAAGAGCTCTTCGGAAAAGGCATCCTTACATATGTGCTTGATGGCGATAATGTAAGACATGGCATTAATTCAAATCTCGGCTTCGGACCCGAAGACAGAAAAGAGAATTTACGAAGGATAGCTGAGATCTCGAAGCTGTTTGTTGATGCAGGCATACTAACGCTTGCTGCCTTTATATCACCATGCAAAGAGGACAGGGAATACATCAGAAAACGATTTGATGGTGATAACTTTCTGGAAATATATGTCAAATGCTCTATTGAGGAGTGTGAGAAAAGAGACCCAAAGGGCCAGTATAAAAAGGCGCGCGCAGGGATAATTAAGAACTACACAGGGATTTCTGCACCGTATGAGGAACCGGAAAATCCTGATATTATCCTTAATACAGATGAAATAGATATTGAAACATCTGTTCATAAGGTTATGGAACTGCTGGACTCGAGGAAGTTTATATTGTTCAGATAATGACTGTATACTTTATAAAACTATATTAAGGTAGGTTAGGGGGTGTTTCCTATGTCTAAATTAAGTATGCAAAATGATTTTATTGTTGTCGTTTCAGGACTACCGCGTTCAGGCACATCCATGATGATGCAGATGCTTAAGGAAGGCGGTATGCCATTATTTGCAGATGATATTAGAAAACCTGATGAGGATAATCCAAAGGGATACTATGAGTATGAAAGGGTGAAGGATTTGGAGAAGGATAATTCCTGGCTTGAAATTGCACGCGGGAAGGCAATAAAAATTGTCTCGCCATTGTTGTTCCATCTTAAGCTGGACGGGGATTTGAGGTATAAGATTATATTTATGCGTAGAGAAATCGATGAGATACTCGCATCTCAAAAAAAGATGGCAGAAAGACTTAAGAGGGGTGAAGACAGGATACCTGATGAGGTGTTAAGGCAGAACTATCTTAAGCATCTTGAAGAGGTGGAAGACTGGGTGAGTAAGCATAGTGATATTGAATTTCAGGCAGTGGATTACGCTCTTGTAGTAAAGGATGCATCTGCTGTAGCTGAGGGAATAAAGGAATTTTTAAATCTTGAACTCAATACTGAGTCTATGGCAAAGGTGGTAACAGGATCACCTAACCTTGCAGGTATTGTGAAGGCCGGGACGCTTACGGATATGACCGCCTCAATACCAGAGATTTCCTCAACCTCATGGACTACCTTTATGACAGGCGTTAATCCGGGAAGGCATGGTATCTACGGATTTATGGAGCTGCAGAAGGACAGTTATAAGTGGCGCTTTCCAAATTCCTTAGATATAAAGAGCGACACACTCTGGGATATTGCAGGCAGACACAATAAAAAGAGCATTGTGCTTAATCTGCCGTCAACATATCCTGCAAGACAGCTAAACGGCATCCTTGCAGCAGGCTTTGTGGCGCTTGACCTTAAGAAGGCTACATATCCTGAGAGCGCATACGAATACCTGAAAAATATTGGTTACAGGATGGATGTTGATACGCAAAAAGCTAAAGAGTCTCTGTCTGCACTGAGCGAGGATATACAGAAGACCTTTGAGGTAAGAAAAAAGGCAATACTTTATTTTATGGATAATCATGAATGGGACCTCTTCATAGGCACAGTTACAGAGACAGACCGTTTGCATCATTATCTCTGGGAGTCGCTTGAAGACAATGCGCATCCACAGCATAATTTTTTTATGGATTTCTACAGGAAGCTTGATTCATTCATAGCAGAGGTGTATCAGGGGGCAGGGGATGATACACCTTTTATAATTCTGTCTGATCATGGCTTTGCAGCCATTAAAAAAGAGGTCTATCTTAATTATTGGTTAAAAGAAAAGGGTTATCTGAAATTCAAGAAGGCAGAGCCGCAGTCTTTTGAGGATATACATGAAGACGCTAAGGTATTTGTCCTTGATCCCTCAAGGTTTTACATTCATCTGAAAGGAAAGTATAAATCCGGCGGTGTTGAAAACATTGAATATGAGGGCATTAGGAACAAGCTTAGAGATGAATTACTATCCCTTGAAATTGACGGTGAGAAGGTTATAAAAAAGGTATTCCTAAAGGAGGAGCTCTATAGCGGAGCTTGTTATGAGGATGCTCCTGATCTGGTTGTATTGCCGCATACAGGCTATGACCTTAAAGGCGCTGTTAACAAGAGTTCTTTGACAGGCAGGAGCCAGCTTACAGGCGGACATACAAGGGATAATGCAGTATTTTTTATAAACAGGGATATAAAAGAGAGAGATATAAATATAATAGATGTAGGGCCGACAATAATTTCTCTTTTAGGCATCAATGAAGAGAGTTTTGACGGAAGAAGTCTGGTTTAGTAAGCAAAGAACTCTATGGAAAAGATTTTAATAATAGAAGACAACCCTGATATTCAGACCCAGATGAAGTGGGGGCTGTCTAAGGAATTTATAGTGCTTCAGGCAGGGGACAGGTCAAATGCCCTGAGGCTGTTTAAAAAAAACATGCCAAAGGTGGTCACGCTTGACCTTGGTCTGCCTCCTGACGGGGATGGAACAGGCGAGGGCATGGAGTGTCTTAAGGCTATACTATCTGTTTCGCCAAATACAAAGGTTATCATCATTACAGGCAATAACGAAAAAGATAATGCCCTTAGGGCAATTCAGGCGGGCGCATACGATTATTATTGTAAGCCTATTGATATGAATGAGATTAAGGTAATAATAAAAAGGGCGGTTCATCTGCACAAGATAGAGGAAGAAAACCGCAGCCTCCATGCATCCCTGCATTTAGATATAGGGTTCTCAGGCATGATCGGACAGAGTTCCGGGATGACAAGTGTTTTTGATGTGATTAATAAGGTAGCCACAACTGATATTACAGTCCTTATAACAGGAGAGAGCGGAACAGGTAAAGAGCTTGTAGCAAGGGCTATTCATGAAAACAGCCTAAGAAGCGGAGGCTCATTTATCCCTATAAACTGCGGCGCAATTCCTGAAACGCTTCTTGAGTCAGAGCTCTTCGGGCATGAAAAGGGCTCATTTACAGGCGCATATATGAGGCAGAAAGGCAAATTCGAATATGCACACAAAGGGACGCTTCTGCTTGATGAAATAGGAGAACTTTCCCTGAGGCTGCAGGTGAAATTGCTAAGATTCCTTCAAGAGAAGAAGATACAGAGAATAGGCAATCCATCTGATATAGAGATAGATACAAGGGTCATAGCTGCAACAAATGTTGATCTTCAGAAGGCAATAAAGGATGGCAAGTTCAGGGAGGACCTTTTTTACAGGTTAAGCGTTGTTGCTATTGCCCTGCCGCCGCTGAGAGAAAGAGGAGATGATATAAGGCTCCTGGCAAATGTATTTCTGGAGAAAAACAAATCAACATTCAGGAAAAAGATAAAGGGCTTTAGCCCGGCAGCCCTTGCTGCTATAGTGGCTTATTTATGGCCTGGAAATGTCAGAGAGCTTGAGAATAAAATGCAAAAGGCTATAATAATGTCGCAGGGCCCGTATATTGAGCCCCGCGACCTGGGACTTGCAGAGCCTGTTATGGCTAAAGAGGCAGAAGTGGAAGATCTGATCGAGGGGCCTCTTAATATTAAAGAAGCAAGAAAGAAGCTGGAGATTGAATATATCAGGGCGGCGCTCAATAAACATATGGGGAACATGTATAAGGCTTCAGAAGAGTTAGGAATCAGCAGGCCTACATTATATGCCCTGATAGAACGGTACGGATTAGAGCTTAATTATAGTGTGGAATAAAGAGATGAGATTATGATAAAGATCCAAAACACCGGTAAAAGGAGGCTAAGCACAAAGGCTATGAATAAGACTAAGAGACTGTATGCAGCTATAATAGCAGGAGGTTCAGGCACACGATTTTGGCCCTTAAGCAGGGAAGATATGCCTAAACAACTTCTGAGCATTGGCGAAAAAAATACCTTGATACAGGGGACTGTATCAAGGGTAAGCCATGTAATTCCATTGCGGCAAGTCTATGTGGTTACAAACAAAAAGCAGGTTGAGTCAATAAACTTTCAGCTTTCAGAGTCAACTGGTATTTTATGGGATAAGAATTTTGTAGTTGAACCTATGGCAAGAAATACAGCCCCCGCTATCGGCCTGGCTGCGGTGCATTTAAATAGGCTTGACCCTGAGGCAATTATGGTTGTGCTTCCATCTGATCATATAATCAAAGACACTGATAAATTCCATAAAACATTGCTTGTTGGCGCAGACATGGCGATGGAGGATTATCTGGTCACAATAGGGATAAAACCAAATAGCCCTGAGACAGGCTATGGATATGTAAAACGCGGGAAGGAGATTAAGAAAGGGGTTTACAGTGTTGACAGGTTTAAAGAAAAGCCTGACAGGGAGACAGCGGCTAAATATCTTAAGGACGGCAGTTACTACTGGAACAGCGGAATGTTTATCTGGAAGGCTAAGGCAATACTCGCTGCTATAAAAAAACATATGCCGGATCTCTATAAGGGATTGATGGCCATAGAGAAGGCCATAGGAAGCAAGAAGGAGGCAGAAACTGCAAAGGCAGTATTTTCTAAACTTCCGTCAGAGTCTATAGACTATGGCGTTATTGAAAAGGCAGGCAATATAGCGATTGTACCTACAGATATCGGCTGGTCAGATGTTGGGAGCTGGCATGCCCTTGAGTATATCCTGCCGCTGGATTCAGATAACAATGTTAAGCATGGAAATGTAATATCAATAGAGAGTAAAAATTCGATCTTTTATTGTGGTAAAAGAGTTGTGGCTGCTATCGGGCTTGATGATATGATTGTAGTCGATACGGCTGATGCCACGCTTATCTGCCCAAAGGGCAGGGCGCAGGATGTAAGAAAGATTGTAGATGTACTCAAGGAGCGCGGCTCAGAAGAATATATTACCCACAAGACAGTATATAGGCCATGGGGTTCATATACAGTGCTGGAGAGCGGAAACAGGTTTAAGATTAAGAGGATAGCTGTAAAACCAGGCGCAAAACTCAGCCATCAGATGCATCATCATCGCAGCGAACACTGGATTGTTGTTGCAGGCACAGCAAGGGTGTCAAACGGAGACAAGGTTTATGATGTCCATCCTAATGAGAGTACATATATCCCAATGTCAACGGGGCACAGGCTTGAAAATCCCGGGAAGGTCGCGCTTGAGATAATCGAGGTTCAAAACGGCGAGTATCTTGAGGAAGACGATATAGTCAGATTTGAGGATATGTATAATAGAAAAACCGAGAGTTGATAGGGTATTATATTATCTTCTTATTGTTTGGTTTTTAATTAAGAACTAAAAACTATTAACTAAGAACTGTGGGTTTAAAGCCGGAGTGGCGGAATTGGTAGACGCAAGGGACTAACAATGCAAAGCGAACGCAGTGAGCGAATACAAGGAATAATAAAATCCTATCATTGCAAGTCCCGTAGGCTTGGTTGAATATTTTACCTATTGTAGGTGGATTAAATCCCTCTGCCGGAGTGGCGGAATTGGTAGACGCAAGGGACTTAAAATCCCTCGTTCCAAAAGAGCGTACCGGTTCGAGTCCGGTCTCCGGCATTAATAGCGCTTTTGACTATCTGCAGAAACTTCTTGAATTAAGAAATAATATAACGCTTGGGATAGCGAAGGATACAATTATATATGGCGGGTACGCACTTGAAAGAAAGAATCCTGCCTTCTCAGAGTTTGCGCATGTCCTTCACATCTTCGGAATAGCCGCTATTACATTTTCATCAGGCCTCACAAGGGAAGAGCTTGTGCGTTTCCATGAACTTATTACATCTAAGAACCCGGCCTTTGGGGCAGCCTTTGTTGAACTTGTGACGAAGCAAGACATTAGGCATATCGTATTAAATCCCATAGACTTTTCTGCCTTTGGTTTTGTAGAAGGGGCAAAAAGCAAAAGCGGCCGTGGAAGTGAGATATGGGAAGACTATGTATACAGCCTTATTGAAGGTAAGCTTGCAGAGGATGATTTGGTGCTTGGCATTCCGCCTAAAGAGATGGCGAGGCTCGTGGATGCAGTAATGTCAGAGGAGAGAGGTGAAGAAGCATACAACAGGGTGATAAAGGCGTATTTAAAAAGAGGCGACTCGCGAATAAGCAGGGACTTGCTTATAAGTTTCATCTTATTTCTTGATGCCTTAAACACAATGCTTAAGGAGAAGTTTCTTTTCAGGGCATTCAAATATAAAAGAGATAGAAAGGGCGCTGTATGAGCTGACAATTGAGGACCTTCAGGTAATAGCTGAATTTTTTACTGAGCACTCATCAATAATACCGGATACACTGAAGGGTTTAGTTGATAAACTAAACAGAACAAGGAAGGGTAATGACTTTAACTTTGATATTGTCATGCACGGCACAGCTATTGTAGATGACATAGAGGTAAGCAGGGATATAGCAGGTTTTTTAAAGGGAGATAATCTCTCCTCCTATGTAAGTGAAGGATATAGGCGAGACCTTGCAAGGATGATGGCCTCTTCACAGGCGGGAAGCGCTGACACAGGAGGGCTAAAAGCAGAGTTTAAAGATGAGGCTTTAGATAAAGCTACATCGGGTGTGTTTTTGGAGCTTCTCTGGTCAGATCTTATAACTGAAGAAGATTCTTCAGGGTTGCTTGCAAGGCTTACAGAACTAATGGATATATTTGTTGATACCGGCAGGTTTGAAGATATTCTCTATATATATGATGCTGTTTTTTCCATGGAATACCCCGGCAAATTTAAAGACGCAGCGATTAGTATGATGGAGAATTTTTTAAGCTCAAGGCAGTTTATATCAAGGCTTGCAGGGGCATTTATACTGCGCGGAAAGAATAACATGGAATCAGTTGTCCGGCTTGCAAACGCCCTCAGGCTTTATATAGTAAAACCCCTGCTTGAGATCCTCTCGGAAGAGACAAACACCGGCAACAGAAAATTCTTATTGTCTGTTTTGGGAGAGCTTGGCAGGGATATTCTGCCTCATGCCGTAAATAAACTTAATGACAACAGATGGTATGTGATAAGGAATATGCTGTATTTGATAAGGCAGTGTGACGGTAGAAAATACCTTGACCACGCGAGGAGATTTATAGGGCATAAAAATACAAAGATAAGTATGGAGGCATTAAAGACGCTTCTGCATTTTCACACGCCGGACGCGGTATCTTGTCTTAAGTCGTATCTTCAGGCAGAAGATACCGCCATGAGAACTCAGGCCATAAATATTGCAGGCCTCTACAGGGTAAAGGATGCAGTATCGTATCTTTTAAAACTTCTTGAAAAAAAGGATGTGCGCGGCAGGGACTTACCCTTAAAGATACAGACTGTTAAAGCCCTCGGAAGAATAGGAGACCCTTCTGTTGTCAAGTCGCTTGAGAAGATATGCAGCTCAAAAACATTGCTTTACAAAGACAGCCTTGAGGAGTTAAAGCTTGAGATATTCAGGACGCTTAACGGATATCCAAGGGCATCTGTCATGCCCCTTATTGATGCCGGCTTATCTTCTAAGAATGAGAAGATAAGGGCGCTGAGTATGAAGCTTCTTAAACAAACTGCATGACCGGGATACATGAACATGCCTGACAAAGTCTCCTCTCTGATAACAAGCATAATGGTAGCTGTATCTAACTGCAGGCTCTATTCAAAAGGCCATGAGTCGGTTAGTAATATGTCCGAAAAAATTATAGAGGCCGTGAATGAACTTTCTCTGCCGGATGATACTGTAAGCATTATGATACTTGGCAATGAGCTGATATTTAATAATGTGCGCCTTAGCCAGAAAAGCATACATACAAACAGTCTTATGAGGATGCTAAGGCGAAAGGGCACAGACAAGGTCATCTTTAAAAAAGGCGTAACCTCTGATGAACTTATGGCATTTATATCAGAGCTTGCCTTGCCTGACAGCGCGCTTACAGGCTCGCCGCATATATCCATAGGCGCAGTTGCGGTAAGACTGAGCAATGAAGATATCATGGCATCAGAGACGATAGATGAGGGCATAAGTAAGATACGTGAAATCTATCATGGGCTGGCTAAATTAAAAGAGGTTGGTGTTGCCAGCCTTGAAGATATGGCAATGAATTTTATCTCTGCCATAAAGAGTGAGACTGATATCCTGTCACTCATAAAGTCTGCTAAGTTCGGAAGCGAATCGATATACGCCCATACAATAAATGTCTCTATACTGTCTATATTTCAGGCAGAATCCCTTGGATTAAGCAAGGATATAGTACACGAAGTAGGAATTGCAGGGCTGCTTCATGACGTGGGGAAGATGTTTATCCCTGAAGATATCTTTGGAAAGAGAGATAAACTTAATGAAACTGAATGGGCTGAGGTAAAGAAGCATCCTGTCAGGGGTGCTTTATATCTCTCTACGCTTCCTGATGTGCCTGAGCTTGCGATAATCGCTGCTTTTGAACATCATATGAAGTTTAACGGCTCCGGGTATCCGGAAACAAAGAAACGGAGCAGACAGCATCTTGTAAGCCAGATTGTTGCTATCTCTGATTTTTTTGATGCCCTGCGAACAGAGAAGCCTTACAGAAAGGCGCTTGGCGTGCCGGTAATACTTGGTCTTTTAACAGAGGGATCAGTGAAGGATTTTAATCCGCTGCTTGTTGAGAATTTTATCAGCTCCTTTAAAGGCCTAAAGGACGCATAACCCCTGTTAGAGCCCTCTCTATATATTCCTCGCTGTCAGAAGGCATCTGTATATTGTCAAAGAGGCTCCACTCCTCTATGTGTTCAATGTTTGTATCAGGCTCAAGCAGGGTTAACGGAGAGAGGGTTTCCATCTCAAGCATAAAGTCATTTACATATGTTTCGTATGACGCGCCAAAGTCAGGATATCGCGCGTTTTTATAATGCGTATAATGCTTCACAAACAGATGGCCGTGATTAAAATATGCAGCCCATCCGCTTTCATTTGATATGCCAATCTTAAAGGCATTCTTTATAATCGGCTCCTGTCTTATGATGATATATTTATTTCCCCAGTATACGCGCGGGTCATTTAACTTTGTATACGGCCATAAGGAGAGCACCCTGTTTGGCAGAAGCCCCGTATCTTTGTAAGCCTGCGGAATAATCTCTTTCCCACCTTTTGCCATTGCTGATATGCCCCATACAGAGAGCTCTATAGGCCATAAGCCTGCATTGGTCAAGCGATGAAGTATCCTGACAGTTGAGTTTTCAGGCGAAAGCGTAATCTCCATCTCTTTTTTTATCCTGCTTACCGGTTCCACATCCTGAATAGTTTTAACTCCGCCTGGTATCTCTTCCCATTCAACAGTGTTGTTGTCAGGCTCATAGGTCCGCGGCTTTGCCTCAGGGGCATGCCAGAGCCGATGCCCTCCGTAAATTCTCCACTCCCCTCCGCCTGTTAACCCAAGGGTCTCTTCAATTTCGCACATCTCATTTTCCTGCCCGATAAAGCCGTACCTTATAATTCTTGGGCCTATATCAGTAGTTACCACAAGGTCAACAAATCCGTTTGTTATCTGGACACAATTATCCCATCCTTTGTAATGTGTTTTTTGTATTTTTATCTCTGGCATAGGAGTTTTTCTGAGATTTAAGGATACATAAGCAAACGCTCAAAATTCAACAACTTATACACACACTTGAATCATGGTGAGATTTATGATAGATATTAACTAAGGGGTTAATCTAAAAAACATAAATTAATAAGGAGCGAACAATGAGTAAATGGATTATAGACGCAGATCATTCAGTGGTTGCTTTTTCTGTCAGGCATATGATGATTTCAAATGTCCACGGGCAGTTTAACGGACTTAGCGGCACGATTTATTTTGACCCGGCGCGTATTGAGGATTCCTTGATAGATGTGGTTATAGACGCATCAAGCATACTTACAGGCGTTAAGAAGCGTGACGAGCACCTTTGCAGCCCTGACTTTTTTGATGCTGAAAAATATCCTGCCATTATTTTTAAGAGCACTCATGTAAAACCTGCAAGCGGCAGCCGCATGAGTATTAGAGGTGATTTAACTATGCACGGTGTTACACGGGAGGTCGCTATGGAGGCAGCGTATCTTGGCCCTGTAAAAGACCCGTTTGAGGGCACAATGAGCATGGGCTTTACAGCAACAGTTACGATAAACAGGGAAGATTATGGTATGACATGGAATGTGCCTATGGAAGGCGGACTCATGGTTAGTAAAGAAATAGAGATTTCAATAAATATGGAGGCTGACCTTGCCCCTGAATGATGGGGCTTAGTAATTTAGATTCTTTACAGGCTCTTTTTAAATATTGCTATATAGGGGAGATTCCTGAACTTATTATCGTAATCCAGCCCGTAGCCTACTATATATTCATCGGGTATTTCAAAGCCCACATAATCCAGCGCTACGTCGGCTTTCCTGCGGGGCTTTTTGTCAAGAAAGGCGCAGATCCTCAGGGAGGCAGGCTGCCTTTCAAGCAGCATATTCTTTATGTAATTAAGGGTGAGGCCTGTATCTACAATATCCTCTATTAAAAGTATATCCTTCCCCCGGATGTTTTCCCTCAGATCAGTGTGGATCTTTATCTCCCCTGACGTCTCTGCCTTCACATAGCTTGACACATTTAAGAAATCAACCTCCATCGGTACCTGGATAGATCTGACAAGATCTGCGAAAAACATGAATGCTCCGCGTAATATCCCTACTGAAAGGAGTTTTTTACCCTCGTAATCCCTGGATATTTCAGCTGACAGCTCTTTTATCCTCTGCTGAATCTGTTCTGTTGACAAGAAAGGCTTGCTGACTATCAATTTATCCTCCTCGGAAAGGGATTTTAGATGAAACGATTCTACCATAAGGGCATCTAAAATTTAAATATAAAAAAATCAATCAATTCTGCTAATATGTTCATTATCGTTTTATTTTTCTATGTACATTCTCACGTGTTTCCTTTACAAAAACTTAACAGTAATTAACAGTAAATTTATATAATGCATATTGTATAATGAGACTACTTCAAGGCTGAAACTAAATCTGTTATTCAATAAATAAAGGGGGTGATAAGCTTTTAAGGGGAGCTTTTATAAGTGAATCACTATAAGCAGTAAATCCAAACCATAGGAGGAGGATGTATGAAAAGATTTTGGAGTGTATTTCTGATATCCATATTTGCGCTTGTTGTTATGGGTATCGGCGCTGCCCAAAAGGCAGAGGCACAGCTTACAGACGAAGAGTACAAAAAGGCAAACACCGAGTACTTTAATAGATGCGGTGGATGCCATGGAACACTAAGGAAAGGTGCAACAGGCCCTGCGCTTACGCCTGACAAGACTAAGGCAAAAGGGACAGAGCTCCTTGCAAAGATAATCTTTGACGGAACACCAGGCGGCATGCCCGGATGGGGAGCTGCTGTTGGTGTTTATACAAAAGAGCAGGCAGAACAATTAGCAAAGTATATCCAGATGGAGCCTGTTGCCCCGCCAGAGTTCAACATGAAAGACATTAAGGCAACATGGAAGATTCATGTTCCGGTTGACAAGAGGCCGACAAAGCCAATGCACAAGAGAAACTGGGAGAACTTCTTTGCAGTAATTTTGAGAGACGCTGGCAAGATCGGTATAATTGACGGCGATACAAAGGAAATTGTGTCTGTTCAGGATTCAGGGTTTGCAGTGCATACCCTTAGGTACTCCAAATCAGGCAGATACCTCTACACTATCGGCAGAGACGGCAAGGCAACGCTTGTTGACCTCTGGATGGACCCTATCCAGACTGTTGCTGAGGTCAAAACAGGCATTGAAGCCCGCTCTATTGACAGCAGTAAGTATGAAGGCAGAAAAGGCGATTTTGTTGACAAGCTTGCCGTAGTAGGAAACTACTGGCCGCCAAGCTATGTCATCTTGAACGGACTTACGCTTGAGCCGCTTAAGATTGTGAGCACAAGAAGCTACACATATGACACAAAAGAGTACCACCCTGAGCCGAGGGTTGCCTCTATCGTGGCGTCACACATTGACCCTGAATGGGTTATTAATGTTAAAGAGACAGGGCTTGTGCTTCTTGTTGACTACTCTGATATTAAGAACCTCAAGGTTACAACAATTGAGTCAGAGAGATTCCTTCATGACGGCGGATGGGATGCCTCAAAGAGATATTTCCTCGTTGCTGCAAACATGAGGGATAAGCTTGTAATAGTAGATACAAAGGAGAAGAAGCTTGCAGCTATCGTTGAGACAGGCGTGAAGCCTCATCCTGGAAGAGGCGCAAACTTTAAGGATCCAAAATACGGGCCTGTTTATGCAACACCGCACCTTGGAGAGGCAGCAGTTGCGCTTGTAGGCACAGACCCTGACAGATATCCTGAGAATGCATGGAAGGTTGTGAGGAAGCTCAAGGTGGCAGGCGACGGCGGATTGTTCATCAAGACACATCCAAAGAGCAAGCACCTCTGGGTAGACCATACGCTTTCAAAGAATCAGGATGCACACAGAAGCGTCACAGTATATGATATTAAGAACCTTGACGCAGCTCCTAAGATATTAAAGCTTACTGACAGGGGCAGAATCGTCCACATGGAGTACAATAAAGATGGCGATGAGCTCTGGATATCCATATGGGATAAACAGGGAGAGATTATTGTATTTGACGACAAGACACTTACAGAGAAGGCAAGGATAAAAGACCCAAGACTTGTAACTCCTACTGGTAAGTTTAATGTCTATAATACAAGACACGATATTTACTAAATCAGGCAGTTAAATCTATAATAATGTTAGCAGGGGTGTTAAGGATAAATCCTGGCACCCCTGACTAATATTATGGTTCTCAGGAGGAACAGATGAAGTTTATGACAGTAAAGATTTTTATTGTTATAATCGCCCTTAGTATGCCTGCTGTGCTCTTTGCAGGCGAAGAGAAGTGGGCCAAGTCAGTGCCAAATGATTATATAGCAATGAAGAATAAATTTAACGGCGCTGATAAAGATATACTTCAAAGGGGAGAGTCCCTCTATTCAAAAAAATGCGTGCAGTGCCATGGAGAAAAAGGCGATGCAGTAGGCTCTATCTGCGAGGGGCTGCCAATGCCGACTTTTAATAAAGAACTTTTTATAAAAAGGCAGGACGGCCAGCTTTTCTGGGTAGTAGAGCAGGGTGTCAACGATACGCTTATGCCTGCATTTGGCCCCGGCAGCGATATGAACATCTCACATGATGATATATGGAAGATAATTGCATATCTCCGAAGCAGGTTTGGTAAATAGCAGATTAAATGTATGCCACGAATAACAATCCTTGTATTTTTAGCTCTGCTTCTTGATTTAACTTTTGCACCCTCAGATATATTTGCTGTATCTAAAGGCGAAGAACTCTATCAGGCAAACTGCTCTCTGTGTCATCATCCGCAGAGGATAGGGACAACCGCCTCCGCGCTTTTACCTGTATTTTTAAAAAATTTCTCTGATACATCCCTTGCAGGCATTATCAAAAATGGCCTGCCCGCAACACAGATGCCGGCATTTAGTGATTTAAAAGATGAAGAGATAAAAGAGATAGTCAGCTTTCTCAGAACTCCGTCTGTGGTTAAATGGGGCGAAAATGACATAAAGGGAAGCCTTGAGATTACAGACAGGGATGCCAAGCCTTTAAAGATAAAAGACATAAAGAATCTCACTGCTGTTGTGGAGAGAGGAAATAATAAAGTATGGGTCATGGAGGGAGACAGCATTCTTGATAAGTTTGATTACGGCAATATTCATGGCGGCTTAAAATTTACCCCTGACGCTAAGAAGTTTTTTATACCAGCAAGAGACGGATGGGTCGGTATGTATGACACTGAGAGAGGTTTTTACGGAAGAATAAGGGCATGCGTGAATCTAAGAAACATATCGCTTTCAAGAGACGGAAGCCAGTTGTTTGCAGCGTGCCTTCTTCCAGAGTCTATTGTTGCTATTGATGTTAAAAGCATGAAGAAGGGCAATGCCCCTGTCTTAAAATCTATGTCTGTTGAGGGAAAGATTAACGCAATATATGAGCTTCATTCAAAGGATGAGGCTGTTTTTACATTCAGGGACAAGCCCCTTCTTGGGATAATGAACACAAAAAATCTTGCCATTGATTATATGAAGCTTGAAGAGCCTTTTGATGATTTTTTCATAGACCCGCTTGACAGCTATGTAATAGGAAGCTCAAGAAACGGGAAACTCCTTCAGGTATATAACCTTAAAGACGGCAAAAAGATTTTTGAGTATCCAATAGAGAGCATGCCTCATCTGTTCTCCGCAGCCTTCTGGTATGACAAAGGGTCGTTTTACTTTGCCACTGCGCATATAGGCAAGACATATTTAAGCATATGGAAGATGTATGACTGGGCATTCCTGAAAAAAGCCGATGTCGGCGGAAGCGGCTTTTTTGTGAGGACTAACTCCAATAACCCGTATCTCTGGGTTGACAACGGCACTGATGAGCTTATCTTGATAGATAAAAGGGAGCTTTCACAGAAAAAGATAGTTCCAATAAAAGGCAAAAAAATGATCCATACTGAATTAAGCGGAGACGGCGCCACAGCATATTTAAGCATTTATGAAAATGACGGAAGCCTCATAGTCTATGATGCGCTTACAATGAAAGAGCTAAAGAGATTTCCCGCAAGCCTGCCTGTAGGAAAATATAACTTTGTAAATAAAAGCAGGAGATATGACCCTATTCAGCTTGGCGGAGAGGTTTTCAGGCAGAAGTGCTGGGGATGCCACCATCCAACGCATGAGGCGTTTGGGCCGTCGTTTAAATGGGTTTATGAAAACAGGGATGAAAAAATGATAAGGGCGCATATATCAGACCCTCAATCAACACATAAGAGCCTTGGCTATCAAAAGACGTCCATGCCAAAGATGAAGATAACTTCAGAGGAGATGGAATTTCTTTTCAGCTTTATAAAGGAATCTGCAAATGCTAAGGATAACTGAGTATATAAAAGACGCTGTTTCTGGAAAAGTTTGCAGGCCGTTTAACGGCACTATCGTTATATGGAATCTGACAAACAACTGTAACCTCTCCTGCAAACATTGCTACGCATCTGCAAATCAATTAAAGAATAATGGACTCAGCAGAGATGAGATACAAAGCCTTATACAGCAGTTAAAACAGTCAGATGTGAAATTTGCGATACTCTCAGGCGGGGAGCCGCTCTTGCGGGATGATATCTTTGATATAGCCTGTGAATTGAAAAATGCAGGGATAAAGACATATCTCTCAACAAACGGTATTCTCGTAGGGCAACATAATATAGACAGAATAAAAGAGCAGTTTGACTATATAGGCATAAGCATAGACGGTGAGCCTGAGGTGCATGACGCATTCAGAGGCAGAATAGGCGCATTTGAAGAGTCGTTGGAGGCTATTAGGTTATGCTTAAAAAACGATTTAAGGGTTGGGTTAAGATTTACGCTTACAGAAAACACGCAGGGGAGCCTTCCATTTGTGTTTGAACTTGCCGAGAGAGAAGGCATTCCAAAGATATATATCTCTCATCTTGTGTATTCAGGCAGGGGCGGGGATTTGCATGATTTAGGGAAAGAGGACTATAAGAGGGCTGTAGAGTTTATACTGAATAAGTCATTTGAGTTTGTTGATAAAAATATCCCGATAGATGTTGTAACAGGCAATAATGACGCAGATGCAGTGATGCTTCTTAATGAATTTAAAAAGAGATACCCTGACGCCTATGACAGGATTTATGAGAGGCTAAAGACATGGGGAGGCAATCAGGCAGGAAAGAGGCTCCTAAATATTGACTCTGAGGGAAATGTAAAGCCTGACCCGTTTTTCTCTGATGCCGTAGGGAATGTAAGGATGGAGAGTTTTTGCGAGATATGGAATTCAAACGGCATACTTACGAAGTTGAGGGAGTATCCGCGGAGGCTTAAAGGCAAATGTGGAGGATGCGCCTACATTGAGATATGCAATGGCAATTCAAGGGCAAGGGCGTATGCCCAATATGGAGATTATTTTGCGGAGGATCCAGCATGCTATATATAAAAAGAACTTCGGTTTTACCTTTTCTGTCATTATTTCTAATTCTTTTTGCTGCACCGTCCTTTGCTGAGAAGATATATATTGTTGAAAGAGAGCGCGGGAAGCTTGCGGTAGTAGAGAACGGGATTCTCACTAAGGAGATAGAGGATCTTGGAAACATGAATCATGCCACTGCAAAGTTTAACAAAGGCTCTATCTATGTAATAAGCAGGGACGGTTATCTGTCGCGGATAGATACTGCTTCAGATAAACTTTTAGGGAAGGTAAAGGCAGGCAAAAGCGGAATAGGCTTTATATTTCTTGGCGATATGGTTGCGGTTGCAAACTATGACCCTTATGATGTTGTTATTCTTGATGAGAGCCTTAACACATTAAAAAAGATTGAGACAAGCTCAAGAAATGTAGGCATAAAGTCATGGGAAGGATTTCTGATATTTGCCCTT
This sequence comes from Nitrospirota bacterium, assembly GCA_016208855.1. Classification (GTDB taxonomy): domain Bacteria; phylum Nitrospirota; class Thermodesulfovibrionia; order UBA6902; family DSMQ01; genus JACQXF01. The sequence continues at coordinate 27,450 of JACQXF010000044.1, forward strand.
ATGGATAAAGACGAGATATGGGCGCTTGATTCAAAGAAGAACTTTGAGATACATAAGACAATAAAGAATGCAGGCAGCATGCCGTTTGACGCTCTTATGTCAGAGAATAAATATATTGTGGGGTTCTTTAATGAGGGCAGCGTAGGCATACTGGATGCAAAGACTATGAGCTATTCCAAGAGGGAGCTGAGAAGGGGCGAAGGCGAGGCAGTGTTTAAGATACCCCATTTTGGAACATGGGGCGTATATAAAGAGAGCGCCTTTATCCCTGCAGTTGGAGAGAGAAGGCTTCATATTGTGGACATGAATGGGTTTAAGCACAGCGGTTATATAGATTTGATAGGGCTTCCTGTGTTTGTTGCAGTCTCTGCTGACGGCAGGTATATTGCAGTAAACTACAGCGGAGACAAGGAAGATTTCCTGACTATAATAGATGCTAAAAGCAGGAAGGTCTTGCAAGATATAAAGGCAGGAAGAAGGATAATGCACATGAGGTTCTCCGATGACAGTAAGAGGCTTTATCTTTCATCCTATTTTGATAATACGATGAGGGTGCTTGATACAGGAGACTGGAAGGTCTTAAGCGAGATAACAGTCCCAACGCCGTCAGGGATATTTATATTGCCAAAATGACAGGAGATGTAATGACAGAAACCATAGAGTATAAAGTCCTTAAAGCTATACAGGATAATATCCCGCTTGTGTCTGAGCCGTTTAAAACGCTTGCAGAGGGTATTGGCATAAGCGAGGCAGAATTAATAGATAGTATAAATGATTTAAAGAAGCGAAGGATAATACGGCAGATATCCCCGATTTATGATACCCGTATGCTTGGCTATGACAGCGCCCTCATTGCATTTAAGGTTAAGTCTGGGGATATAGAGAGAGTCGCTGAGGTTATTAGTTCTCATCCCGGGGTAAGCCACAACTATGAGAGGAATAACGAGTTTAACCTATGGTTTACATTAGCTGTTCCGCCTGACAGCGCGCTTGGCCTTGACAGGACAGTAAAGCTCTTAGCTCAAAATACAGGGGTTGATACATATACAATTATGAGGACAAAAAAGACCTTTAAGATAGGCGTGAAGCTTGATGCTGAAGGCAGCAACCTTGAAAAAGAAGAAGTGGAGATGAAGACCAGCAAATATACGCCCCTGACTGATGAGGAGAAGAAAATCATCAGGGTTACTCAGGATAATATGCCTATTGAAAACAGGCCGTTTTGCGGTTACGCTGATATGCTAAGTATCTCAGAGGAGAAATTGCTTAAGAGCCTCTCAGGGCTAAGACAAAGAGGCGTTATGCGGAGATTCGCCGCCATACTTAATCACAGGGATGCGGGATTTAAGGCAAACGGAATGGTAGCATGGAATGCCTCAGGATGCAGCACAGAGGAGCTTGGCTTAAGGATAGCGGCATTTAAGTCGGTTTCTCATTGCTACGAAAGAACAATAAACGGTGTGTGGAAGCACGGGTTATTTTCTATGATACACGGAAAGACTGAGAGAGACGTTGAGGAAGTGGTTGAAAATATAAGCCATGAGACAGGATTAAAGGATTTTCTGATTCTCTACTCTACGCGAGAATTCAAAAAGAAGCGTGTACGATATTTTACCGAAGAGCTTTATAAATGGGAAGAAGCATCCGCATAATAATCTTTATCAACCTTCTTGAAGATGTATTCACCTGCCATAACACTGACGTAATCGTTTCTCCTAAAAGCAAAACTTTAAGCTAACTATTTTGCTTTCAAGCAAAATAGTTGTATCCTAAATTGAGCGATTCTTTGGTCATATCGTCATTCCTGCCCCCGATTACTACCTTCGAGGGCAGGCTCAAAGGACTGCGGGAATGACAAACTATTTCTACCTGATAGGTGATAAAGAGATTTTTTGTACAACATTTGTTTTCAATGCCTCATGAGCATTTTGCAGCAAAAACCGCTCAATTTAGGTGTATAATAGCTGCATGCTGAAAAAGCGGTATCTCACATCGTATATAGTGGATGACCTTAAGGACAAGATGGTCTTTATCGGCGGACCGCGACAGGTAGGAAAGACGACTCTCTGCCGGAACTTCGTTGCGGCCTCTTTCAAGAATCACTCATATTTCAACTGGGACAACAGGGCTGACAGAAAGGCGATTATGGCAGCCTCGTGGCCGGGTGACTCCGAACTCCTCATCTTTGACGAGATCCACAAATATCGGCAGTGGAAGGGGCTTATCAAGGGTGAATACGACAAGCTTAAGGATAGGTTCAAGTTCCTTGTTACCGGCAGTGCGCGGCTTGACCTCTACAGAAGGGGCGGCGATTCCCTGCAGGGGAGGTATCATTACTACAGGCTGCATCCTTTTACCTTGGCTGAGATTGAAAGCCTGCCTTATAAGTCTCCTGTGCCCGATGAAATACCTGTGGGGCAGGATTTTTATCAGGGTGCCCTGGATATTCTCGACAGCTTCGGAGGCTTTCCTGAGCCTGTCACCAGGCAGAGCAAACGGCAACTCCGGCGCTGGCATAATGAGAAGATCGAAAGGATGTTCAGGGAAGACATACTGGATGTCCAGTCAATCCGGGATATCGGCAACATGAAACTCCTGAGCGATATTCTGCCTGCAAAGGTTGGCTCTCTCCTCTCGCTGAACGTGATACGGGAAGACATTGAAGTCAGCCATCGCGCGGTGACGCACTGGATGGATATCCTTGAAGCCTTCTACTACCACTTTCGTATCTATCCATATGCAACAAAGAAGATACGGTCTCTAAAAAAAGAGCCTAAATTATACTTATGGGACTGGTCTGAGGTGGAAGACGACGCTGCCCGTTTCGAGAATCTCATTGCCTCTCATCTTCTCAAATTCGTGCATTTCATCATAGATCATGAAGGCCACAAGGCAGAACTCTACTACCTGAGAGATGTGGATAAACGGGAGGTGGACTTTCTCGTGACCATAAACAACAAGCCATGGTTCGCTGTTGAGGTAAAGCTCAATGATACTTCACTCTCTCCTGGCCTGCTTTATTTCAAGGACAGGCTTGCGATCCCTTATGTGTATCAAGTGGTGAAAAAGGAAAAAACAGACAGACTTGAAAAAGGGGCGAGGATCATTTCAGCAGGAAGATTTCTTTCGGGGCTGATATAACTATCGTAAGAAACTTTACACTTTTTAGGCAAAACATCCTAATGCGTAAATAGATTTAACGCTTCCTGATATTTGTAAAAATAAATTTCCTTAAAAATCAATGAGTGACTCTTCTGGCAAGGAAATTGCTTTAATTTTACTGGTATAAGCAGGGAAGAAATATACCTATTAAAAATAACAGGTGACAAGGGAGAAAAAATAGTGTATAAGTATTTCATTGTCTCTGTTGATATTTTATTTTAAGACAAACAAAAAGGTGAAAAAATAATGGCATCATATTTGCACAGACAGACAGACAGACAGACAGACAGACATCTTACAGAGCAGTAGCGCAGCAGAGCAACAGAGCGGCAGTCAAAGGCGAGGGTGTTCCGGTATACGGGACGCCCTCTTTTTTTGTGCGCCCGGCACGGGCGCAAGCTTGGCGGTGAAAGTCCGCTACGGGGGTTGATAGCGCCAACCGTTAGCTAAAGGCAAGGGTGTCCATCGTGAGGTGGAATCTGAAGGAAGCCAGCGGCAAAGCTCCGGTCTG
>JACQXF010000006.1 GCA_016208855.1 Nitrospirota bacterium
GCGGCGGACAGTCTGGGTCATTTGGGGATTTGGACAATGACGGATTGCCTGATGCATGGGAGATTCAGTATTTTGGCAATTTAGCGCAGAATCCAGGCGATGACTATGACCATGATAATCTTACAAATCTCAAAGAATATCAATTAGGCACAAACCCGACAAAATGGGACACAGACGGCGATGGGGTAAGCGACGGAGATGAGGTGGCGCAGGGAAAGAATCCGCTGGACATAAGTGATAATACCACTGCTGTTATTGGCGGTTTGTTGCCTGACATACCTCTTTATCAACAGAGCGGCTCAGGAGCGCTTGTGAATGACAATTATACTCAGACAAAAGAGGCGATGACATGGAATCCATTGAAGTTTGATGAAACAAAACCAATGGTGGTAATAGTTCATGGATGGAATCAGAATCAAAGCGATAAGTTTCCTGAATGGGTAACCTCAATGGGGGATTTTATTAACCAGAGTGGTAAAGCTAATGTAATCTTTTGGCAATGGCTTGAACAGGCTAAAGGAACTACAGCTATTCCACCGGGACAGGAAATAATGCTGCAACAAGGCAATTATCTTGCTGATATATTGAACGATGTTCTACAAACTTACAATGGGAAAATCCATTTTATCGGACACAGCGCAGGAGCGAGCGCAGCGTATACAGCAGTAAACAGACTTGTGAAAGAACATAAGAAATCAGTAGACGCCCTTACATTGCTTGATGCTTACATGTTTGATATTGAGAAATGTCCAGAATCAATGCTCCAAACTTTAATTCTTACTCAAGATATAACAAAGCTTTTAGGCTCTTGCATTAACAGTGTTTTGACAATTACTCCTGCAAGTAAGGCTGATTTCTTAGACAATTATTGGTTTGGCGTTGGATCATTGAGTAATTTCCTGTCAATTGGTTTTCCATCGGCTACTATGGTAGACGCTCTGATCTTTGACTATTTCTATGATGCCCTTAAGATATTTAAGGACACAGTATCACCATATCCACCTTCATATTTTGTAGATGATGGTATCGCTGATTCTTTTCATAAACCGCCTGTAAATTGGTATATGGCTTCTATGGTTGATCAATTGCAGCTTGCCGGAGGAAGTCAAAACAGGACTAACCATAAATATGGTTTTTATTGGTCTCCGATTTTTAATAATGCAAGGCCCGGCAAAGGGACTTCTCTAAATCTTCTTGGCGCCCAAAATTATTTTGACCTGTATACTGCGAAGGAATATATCAAAGCAGTAGAAGTGCTCGTAAAACAGGGAGTTGTAGCGGCGATAGATTTTTTAGACCGTGTAAATAAGAAAGCAGAAGAGATTTTTAAAAGTGTATATATTCAGGCTATAGATGACCTTAAAAGCACAAGCGGTTGGATTACTGATGAAGTTGGAAGTGTATACCACAGCGCAGAGGGATGGATATGGGCGATGACACATTCACCAGTATCCTTTTCAAAGAGTTACCAGATTCCGACTGGTTCAAATATTATGGGATTCTCATATGAAGTATTGAGCGGAGACAATGGCGATACTATAGAAGTATTTATAGATGAGCAGTTGGTTTTTGTAAGGGCTGCAGCTGAGGATATTGATAAAGGGATTGTCTTCTCTGATTTTATTAATATCAGCCAATGGAGTGGAAAAACTGTAAATGTAACTTTCAGGATTAACAGCACAGACGGCTCTCCGTTGATTATCAAAGTGCATGACATTGCCTTTGCTTCTTTTAATAAAGCTGAAATTGTTAGTGTAAGAATCTCTGGCGGGGGCTACAACTTCCCTCAGACTACGGCATACAAAGCCACATTCTCAATGGATATAACAAAGTCATCATCGCCCACAGGATGGCTGAAATATTATTACGCAAAGACGAGGATGAACTTTGTAAGCACAGGGATTACAGGCGTAGCAGTATCTGGAAATACAGCCACAATAAGCGGCACAGGCAAGGTGAACGGCGTTAACGGATACACATTTGAGGCAATAGTGGCAGACGGCTTGCCTGATAATTTTGCAATCACAATCAGAAAGCCTGACGGAACTGTTTATTATTCAGCGCCGTCAAAGGCTGTGAGCGGAAGCAGCCTGAAGATAACGATGATGTGAGAAAGTTCCGCCGCCAAAGCATAGGGAGATATATCCTAAAAATCTCTCCTCCCTTGACGGGAGGGGATGAAGGGGAGGGTGAAGATAAGATCAAAATCCCCATCACACTAACCCTCTCCCGCAAGGGGCGAGGGGATACTTGGGCTGAATATTTTTTAAAAATGTTGTCATTGCCCTGCTTGGCCGGGTAATCCAGAAATAACTGGATACCCGCTTACAGTCTGCGGGCATGACAGACAAAGAGGGAGTGCAGATAAGACTTTTATATTTTCCAGTTGTCTAACTGTAACTCTTTAATGCGGGAGAAGTGATTAGTGTTATTTGTAATTAAAGCGAGGTTATTAGTAATGGCTATGGCAGCAACTAAAATGTCTCCGTCAGATATAATTGTTCCCTGTTCTTTAAGGGATGCGTATATATCAGCGGCTTTCACAATCGCATTGTCTGATAGAGGGAGGACATTATTACTCATGCAGAATTTATTAAAGGCTTCAATTTGCTTGTGCGCCTTTTTTGCCTTTAATCCTTTGAGGATTTCATATTTTGTAATGTGTGATATGGTCAATCGTTCATGTTCGGCAATATATTCTGCGGCTTTGTTTTTAACAAGATTGTGTCCTTTAAAAAGCTCTGAAAGAATATCGGTGTCGAGGAGCGAAGAGGGATACATTTCTCAGTTGCTGTTTCGCGAGAAACGGCTTCTGTCAAATGCTATTTTTTCTACAGCGTCAATGTCTTCAGAAGAAAGGCCATTGTATACCATAGAGGCAAGAGAGAGGATATCGGAAGGTTCCTCTGATTTATCTTCAATGATGAGAGTTACCTTTTTATGTTCAGATATATCAACTCGGGATATCGGTTTAAAAACACCTTCTTCAAATATTGCTTCTACTGTCTTGGGCATTGTTAGCTCTCCAATCTTACCGATTGGTTTAATGTTAGCAAAGAAATCGTCATTGCGTCAATACAAGATTTTTTTATCTAAAAACAGCTTATTGTAAAAAGGAGGTATTAAAAAATGAAAATGTTTAAAAGTCTACTTGTTGCGGCAGTGGTAGTTTTGTGTTTGTTCAGCGGCTATGCTTATGCCATTCCCAGCGCAGCCATTGGCTATGGAGAGACAGACATCGGCGGCGGGTGGTGGCAGTATAACTACATCATATCCAACACTTCTGACCCTGTTGCAGATGCAGGCGCTGACCTTTATGACTTAACCCTCTACTTTGATTCTTCTAAGTCAATGAATGTCCTCTCAATGCCTTCTGGATGGGACTGGACAGGCGGGGCAGGGTTTATTGATGTATTTTCTATGAATCCCGGTGTGCCTCCTATTGGGACAGATATTGCCCCTAACTCATCTCTTAGCGGATTTGGTTTTGAGTTTGATTACAGGGCAGGGAATCTTCTTTTTGACGCCTCTCTTGTAAATCCCTCTGACCCAAACAATCCAACCCTGTTGAGCGGCATAACTTTACCGATCAATCAATCTGTCCCTGAGCCTTCAACAATTATCCTTCTTGGAAGCGCTCTGGCAGGGCTGGCAGGAGTTAGAAAAAGATTCAAACTTTAAGATGTATTGTTTTTTTGGAGGGGGCTTGTTTATGACATCTATCTTGCGCATACAGACAAACAGACGGATTTAGAGAGCAGAAGAAAGAAGAACAGCAGCGCAGCAGTCAAAAAGAGGGCATTTCGATGAGCCGAAACGCCCTCTTTTTGTTTGCAGAGCGATATTAACGAGGCAGCCGTTAAGCTACCTTGTCGGTCACCTTTTCAAGGGGAAGATTTTCAATGCTGATATTAACAATGTCTGAGATATTTAATTTGTCGCTTGCATCAAGGATTTCAAGCCCTACAATATGGCCCTTTTCATCAAGGTCAACAGTTACACCCTCCTCAATATCCATTGAATCGGCTATCTTTGCCTCCCTGAGTTTTATATACAGCGCATCAATGTCTTTACTATATTCTATTTTCATAACATCACCCCCTGAATGGTTTCTTCCTCATTGTAACAGTAATTACAAGAATATGGTCAGCATCTTCTTTAAATGTGACCCTGAGATGCCTTCCATTAGTAAATTTAAACGCATTTGTTCTGCCCTTTATGCTTGGCTCGCTAAAGTCAGGGTTTCTAATAGCAGACTCTGTTTCATATTCGGTAACATCCCGCTCCTGCATGCGCCTTTTTGCATGACGGTCATACTTAACAGATTTCATGGGAGTAAAATAACAAGTTTTTATAAAAGAGTCAAACCTTATTGAGGAGGGTTTTATGTGTAAGAAAAGTTATAGGGTTGTATAGGAAGGGGGTCAAGTCTTGTTTCTTGAATTTCGCTGAGGTCGGCTAATAAATTGTGTTTTCTGCAAGAAACAAGACTTGACCCCACGCAGGTAGATATGATGCGTCAGTGCCTGCCTCTGGCATAAGCCTGTATCCGTGTTTTTCCCTTATTGCTATGGATGCCTCGCTCTGAGGGTCGTCAATGTCGCCAAATACCCTTGCCCTTGTAGGACATGAAAGCACGCATGCAGGTTTTCTCTCTTCCTCGGGAAGATTTTCATTATAAATCCTGTCAGCGCAGAGCGTGCATTTCTTCATCACTCCGACACGCCTCAACGCAGGGAGCGTTTCTGCAGTGCATGCATGACTTAGGCATATTAATTACCTCTGTATTTGGAAACTTGCCTACTTCATAAGTCTGCACACGGTTAAACCACACTCCGCACGGCTCTTTGCCGTATGGGTCTTTGTCTGTAAGAGGACCAAACTCTCCGCCCGTGTTCCATGACTTGCAGTTTACAGCGCAGGCATGACAGCCTACGCATTTATTTAAATCAATTACCAATGCAAGCTGCATTATCTTTCCTCCTTAAACCCATATCTCAGTATCTCAGGCCTTTTTTCCATATCAGGGAAGGCGCATCTTTTCTACTTACAGAACCAGCGGGACTAATTTTGATTTTCGTATCCGCTTATCTCTTGTAATGAGAGGTACGTTGTGGACGAGGCTTGTAGCTGCAATAATTTCATCAGCAGGATCGCCTGTAAAGTCAAGTTTCCCTATAACTCGGCAGATATCGAGGCTTATTGGCCATATGTGGATATTGGACAATATAGAGGAAAGTTCTGGATCATTGAGATTCAACTCGATTCTGTTAAGCTGAGACAGCTTGGCTATTTCCCATATAACTATTGATGAAATACTCCATGATTCAGCGCTGAGGGCATTTTTCTCTTTAAGGGTTAGGTTATCGTTTAAGGCATGAATAAGGATATGGGTATCAAGATTGAGCATTCCACTTGAGTCCTGTTGAGAGTATATTGCCCTTGACTTTGATCTTTCCCTTCATCTTTCCTATTAATGTGGAGGACGGTAATTGAATTGGTATTAGCTTTGCGACGGGCTTGCCATGTTTGGTAATTATGATCCCATCTTGATCAACCTTCTCAAGTATGGAGAGACATTGCTCCTTAAATTTTGCTGCGCCCATTGTCTTCATGTTTAAATTATAAATTATGACTATGAAAATGTCCAATTGGAAGTCATGTTATTTCTTAGCCCTGCTAAGCAAAGGGTTAACGGTGTTTTTATTGCGGAACCTTTCATAGTAGAGGTTCTGGATATGATTTCCCTGAATGAAAAATAGCCTCCGCTCAATTATCCTGCCTGAAATTATCAGTATTGTTGCAGATATTGATAAAATAAAATTGTTTTCCCCTTGAGGGACTGCATTTATTAATCCCCACAGTATTACTGAAACGGCAAGCAGTAATATCACGGAGAGCCTCTGCATATTAACATCTTCTTTTTTCACTGGATAGAAGAACTCTTTTGTGTTGTAGTATTCATATGATGAACCTGTGCTTATAAGTTTTATGTCAGGGTTGTTTATGCCAAGGGCATGTCTTGCGCCAACAGGCATATATATATTGGCGTTGAATCTGTATGTAAATATTTTTAGTGTCAGTGAAGTGATGCCGATTAAAAGCAGCAGGTAGTTAAAAAGCAGAAATATAAATCCATGATACTGAAGTATTGAAAATACGACAGACCCTCCTGAGAGCAACCCCAGAAGTATAAAATCAGCAACAGCAAAGGGATTTGCCCATTCTTTTATAAACCGTATCTTTGCATAAAGCATTGCTGAAGACACATAAAGCCCCATTGCAGCGGCTATGCCTATAAAGCCTATGCCGAGCCTTAATACTCCATGAATATCTAAAAAGAATGAGGCAAAATACATCGCTGCTACGCCCATGAAAGCGCCCATAAATAGAGCCTCTCTTGAAAGCCATGAGCTCTGCCACCTGAACACTGCCCGCCAGCTTCTTTGAGGGTTTCCAAGATGAAGGGTGCTTGCAGCCATGCCTATGCCTGTTGATATAAGGACAATGCCCCCGGATGTATAGGCAATTGAAAGCGGCATGCCCCCTGCAAGCTGAAAAAACAGATCAAGAAGCACAAGGAATATAAATATCCCCTGCCCGACTCCTGCGAGGCTGAGCAGTAAAACTAATGACATTTCAGGATGCAATGCAACTCCTTTCTTAGTATCAAAGTATCAGAGTGTCAGAGTTTTTATACTTTGACACTCTGACACTCTGATACTATTTTTACGGCGAAACATAATCATCAAGTATCCCTTCTTTATAGGATGTAATCTTTTTCTCAACGCTTACAATAGCAAGCGGTTTTACCTGAAGCTCGTCTTCGTCAAGCTCAACTTTTACTTTGCGGTGAGGCAGATAGTGATTTGATGCGTCAGTGCCTGCCTCTGGCATAAGCCTGTATCCGTGTTTTTCCCTTATTGCTATGGATGTCTCGCTCTGAGGGTCGTCAATGTCGCCAAATACCCTTGCCCTTGTAGGACATGAAAGCACGCATGCAGGTTTTCTCTCTTCCTCGGGAAGATTTTCATTATAAATCCTGTCAGCGCAGAGCGTGCATTTCTTCATCACTCC